>CALMSP010000230.1 GCA_937872405.1 uncultured Saprospiraceae bacterium
TATCCATTATTTCAATGAAATGCCATCATACATTTGACATCACAACCCAAAAAACATTGACACAAAGTTAAATAAATTTTAAAATGTGTCTTATACCCTGAATCTGGTATTTTCAAAAAAAATATATGTTTTACACAATAAGCCCACTTTTGAGTACGCAACATAGGTTAGCTATAAATAAAAGTAGTATTTTTTTATCTTTGAAAGATCTTGATTTACAGCGGCTTGTCCAATAAAAAACAGATTCTCCGCCTGTATTTTATTTGCCGAAAGGCAGAATATCCAAGTCCACGTTGCCTCCGGTAAGAATGATGCCTATTTTCTCGTTGGCGAATCGGTCTTTGTTGTGCAATATAGCAGCCAAAGGCACCGAGCAGGATGGTTCGATGATAATCTTCATACGTTCCCACACCAAGCGCATGGCCTCCACGATCGCCTCTTCCGATACCGTGATGATATCGTCCACATGTTTTTGTATAATATCAAAAGTACGTTCGCCAAGATTCGTGCGCAGCCCGTCGGCGATGGTATTAATAGAGGTGTTGACTTCAATTTTCCCGCTGTGAAAAGAGCGCCAAGCATCATTTACGGCTTCTGGTTCGGCGCCAATAACTTTTGTGCCGGGCGACCAGTAGCGAGTACTCAGGGCTGTACCGCTCAGCAGCCCACCGCCGCCCACAGGAACCATGATGGTATCAAGTTCTTCCACATCTTGAAATAATTCAAAAGCGCAGGTTGCTTGTCCAGCAATGACGTTGTAATCATCGAAAGGGTGAATAAATGTAGCGCCGGTGCGGCTTACCACTTCTGCAAGCGTAGCTTCGCGGGCTTCAATGGTAGGTTCGCAATAGATAATTTCTGCGCCGTAGCCCCGTGTAGCGGACTTTTTAATGGCTGGGGCATTTTCAGGCATTACAATATAAGCAGGTATGCCCAGTAGTTGGGCAGCACGAGCTACGGCCTGTGCGTGGTTGCCGGAAGAGTGCGTAGCCAGTCCGAGTTGTAGTGCTGCTTCAGAGAGGCGTATAGCGGCACTACTTGCGCCCCGCATTTTGAATGCGCCGATTTTCTGAAAGTTTTCACATTTGAAAAACAAATCTGCGCCCGTAATTTGGTTGATGCTTTCGCAAGTGAGCACGGGTGTGTAATGTACAAACTCAAAGATAGCTTGGCTGGTGTCGGCGATGTCTTGCCGAGTTGGTATTCGGTCTAAATATTCCATAAATCTATACTGAAGCCTCATAAATGGTACGCCCAAAGATAGGATTTTCCCATTTATTGCTGGGCATAATCGGCATTAAAAGTCTGATTTTTTCCTGCCTGATAGCGGGCATAGTCAAAGCCTTTGGTGAGTGCGAATGCCCCATGCTCGCCATTTTTATGTAGTGCTAAGTACCCTACTTGCGTACCGTCTGGTAGGCGATTGCCATACTTTTGAATGATACGAGCCGTAGCTTCTTCGCAGGCTTCTTGAGGGGTAGCGCCCTGCCGCATGCGTTCGACAATGAGAAAAGAGCCAAGGGTTTTGAGCACTAATTCGCCCAGGCCAGTGGCACAGGCACCGCCTACTTCGTTATCCACGTACATCCCCGCACCGATGACGGGAGAATCTCCTACACGGCCGTGAAGCTTGTATGCCATACCGCTCGTGGAGCAGGCGCCAGCAATATCGCCGGCAGCATCTATGGCTAATATTCCAATTGTATCGTGCTGATTTACAGTGGCCTTAGGCTCGTATTGGCTTGTTTTCAACCATTTTTCCCAGGCAGATTGGGCAGTTTCCGTAAGTAAATTTTCGGTTGTGAAGCCATTGTCCAATGCAAATTGCAAAGCGCCCTGTCCACTCAATATTACATGCGGTGTTTTTTCCATAACCAAACGTGCTACCGAAATCGGATGCTTAATTCCCTGCAAAAAAGTAACACTGCCAGCATTGCCATCCTTATCCATGATACAAGCATCGAGCGTCACGAAGCCGTCGCGGTCGGGCAGGCCGCCATAGCCCACACTGGTATCGGCGGCATCTGCTTCTGGCACACGCGCTCCGGCTTCCACCGCATCCAAGGCGCTACCGCCCTGCTCTAATATTTGCCAAGCAGCGGCTGTGGCATTCGTATTGGGCGACCAAGTGGCAATAACCACTGGAACGCTGGCAGCCGCATTAGGATTTTTTTTCCGTTTACGTGCAACTACTTGATTGTCAGATGTCTGGCAGCCAACAAATCCAATAGCCAGCGAGCCAAGCAACGTCTGAGTAATAAAATTGCGCCGATTGAACATGGTGTTTTTTTTGATTTGCTGATTTTGCTAATGCATGCATTTTATGGCACACAAATAATTCATTATCAGATTTTTATAAATATTTTTCGCCAATATAGTATCCAAGTTAAGCCCAGTATGAGCGCAACATACGCAATGGCAAAAGCTAATGATGCATTGTAAGGCGATGCGAACATTGGTTCGAATACATTGCTATATATGCGTCCATACAGATTCTGCGTGCTGCCGTCGGGTAGCTCCCATTTAGGGATCATCATTAGTTTGACGACCAAGCTGGACATAACATACGCGAAAAGAGCGTTGGTACCATAAACGACGAAGGGTTTGATCCATTTTTGATATTGTAATACATCAACCAGCCAATACACCAGCCCCAGTGCTAAGAGGCCGATACCGCCTACATACAGTACATAAGAACTCGTCCAAATCTTTTTGTTGATCGGGAAAACAGTATCCCAGATCAGCCCGAGCGCCAATAGCAGCAGCCCAATGGCAAAAATGCCGGTCAGTTTTTGATAATGATCGCGGTTTGTCTTGATCCAAAGCCCCGTGAAAACACCAATCATACCCGTCACCACGGCAGGCATCGTGCTGAGTAGTCCTTCGGGGTCCCAGGTTACGGCTTGCTTCCACAAATGATTCGTTCCCAGCAAGGTACGATCCAGCCAGGCACCGAGGTTGGTTTCTGGTTGTAGGTTAGGTGCGTATCCGCCTGGCACAGGTACCAGCGTCATCAAGCCCCAATAGAGCAATAGCAGCCCGAAGCTCACCCAAAGCTTTGTTCTCCAGTTTCTTACATATACAAAAATAAGTGCACAAAAGAAATATACCAACGCGATACGCTGAAGTACGCCAGGGATACGCAAGTTAGCAAAGTCGAATTTGGGAAAGGCATTCAAAAATAGCCCCACCGCCAAAATGACTAAGGTGCGCCGAAAAATTTTAGCCATAATCTGGCGGCGGTCGTCCCCTTGTTCGATGCGTTTGCTCAAAGCCAAGGGCACCGCTACGCCCATAATGAATAGGAAAAAGGGAAACACCCAGTCGGTAGGTGTGCAGCCGTGCCATTCAGCGTGGCGCAATGGCGGATAGACGTATTGCCAGGTGCCCGGCGTATTCACTAAAATCATACCGGCGATAGTCAAGCCGCGAAAAACATCGAGCGAAAGCAGGCGTTGGTTCGATTGCATATTGTTAGGTTTCAGGTCTTGCGCTTTTGGTGGATATGCCGCTGTATGTTGTGCATTTTATTATCATCAATCAGGTTCTAAAGGTAAGCATTCCATTAAAATTTGCAATGGGTAACGCAGAAAATGCTCCTGAACAATAAAAACTTACCGCTTATCGGAAAAGCCGGAAATCTTTATAGGTTTATGCAATATGAAACGATAGCGTGCGCGTTATATAGGGGCATGACTAAGCAAAGAATTTTTAGCTTCGACATGTTTATGGGATTGTTGGAATCGCCGTGGCGGCCTGTATTGGATCGCTTCGGCGATTTATTTTGTAGGGATGGGTATGTAATCCGATTTTGAATAAAAATAATGCCGCCATATTTTATTCAATACATTCACATTCAAGGTTTTACGACATTAAAAATAGGCTTTCCTTACCTGTTGGATACGGCTTCATAGCGCGCGGCTGGTGCTACATCCTGCCCAACAAATTCGCCTTGAAGGTACTTGTAATAGGCCGTTATCGCGATCATAGCGGCATTATCCGTACAATATTCAAATCGAGGAATATACACACGCCAGCCTTGCTGTGCGCCGGTGCGCTTCAAGGCCTGCCGCAGACCAGAATTAGCCGATACACCACCAGCAATAGCCACCTCCTTGATGTCCATATCGTTGGCTGCTTTTTTTAGTTTTTTAATTAAAATAAGGACGATGCGTTCCTGCACAGAAGCACAAATATCTGCCAGATTTTCAGTCACAAAATTTGGGTTGGCGGTTATTTCTTTTTTCAAAAAATAGAGGATAGCCGTCTTCAGCCCGCTGAAACTAAAGTCCAAGCCTGGTATCTGCGGTTCCGGAAAATTAAAACGCGGCACGCCTTGCTGCGCCAGTAAATCTATTTGTGGCCCAGCAGGATAATCCAGCCCAAGCAGTTTGCCCGTTTTATCGAATGCTTCGCCGGCCGCATCATCTATGGTGCTACCCAGCACTTCCATATCCAAGTAATCGCGCACCAGCACAATCTGGGTATGCCCCCCTGATACCGTCAAGCATAGAAATGGGAAGCGCGGTTTGGGTTCTTCTGCAAAATGTGCCAGTACGTGGGCGTGCAAATGGTTGACCTCGATCATCGGTAAGCCTCGGCTTAGGGCAAAAGCTTTGGCAAAAGCTACACCAACCAGCAGCGACCCGATCAGGCCCGGCCCGCGCGTGAAGGCTATGGCATCCAGATCATTCACAGCGATATTCGCTTGCCGCAACGCCACATCCACTACTGGTACGATGTGTACCTGGTGCGCCCGAGAGGCTACTTCCGGCACCACGCCGCCATATTGTTGGTGTACCTGCTGACCAGCTACTATGTTGCTAAGCACCACCCCGTCGCGCACAACGGCTGCTGAGGTATCGTCGCAAGAAGATTCTATACCTAAAATAGTAATGCTCATTTTACGCAAGCTAAGAAATTTTATTCTATTTTTATCGCATCATCCCCCTCAATCCGAACATAGCCGGAGTTTCCCGCATTCCGACGCTTCGTAAAGGTCAGATAATCAGCGCGGTAGGACTTCGTTATTCGGACGACAATTGTATAAGACATTTTTAACAAACAAAGGAAACAAAATTTTTTAAATTATGGCACTAATGGAAGCAAAAGCAAAGCCCAAAACAGACAATGTACCCGTGAAAAATGGCGCGCCGACAGGTACGGCAGCCAATTGTGTGGTTGCTAAAGGTACCCGGATTGAAGGTAGTTTTCGATCGCCGGAAAACATTCGTATGGATGGCACGATCGTCGGTGAATTGCGCTGCGACAAAAAGTTGGTCATGGGCGAAGGAAGCATAGTAGAAGGTAAAGTATTCGCACAGGATGCCGTGATTATGGGTGCCGTAAAAGGTGAAATTGTCATCAGCGAAACCCTGCATCTGCAAAGTACCGCCAAAATTGAGGGCAATGTAAGCGCTAAATTCCTAATTGTGGATGAGGGCGCTACATTCAATGGTGATTGTAAAGTGGGTGGATAAAAATTTGTTGCCATTTTTTAAAAAGCATACACCATTACCTATGTTTCTTGCATCTCCTATCATAGGATAGTGCTGCCCCGCTTGCACCATCAGTTTGGAAAATTGAATTTGGATAAGTTTCTGTTTTTTAAATAAAAAATCCTTATAATTGCGCCAAAACAAAACCGAAAAATGAGACTCGTAATCAACCTGATCCTGTTTTTGATTATAGCAGCCTTAGTATGGTTGCTTGCGCAAAGCATCCGCGAACCGATTGCTTTCAAAAACGAAAAAGACCGTCGCGAGCGCGTGGTCATTGAGAAGCTAAAAGAAATCCGTCGGGCACAAGAAGCCTTCCGGGACATCAAAGGCGGATTCGCGCCTACATTTGATTCACTGCGCAATGTACTGAACCGCGACAGCTTTAGGGTTGTGCAGGTATTTGGTGGCCCCGATGATCCGAACTTCAAAGGGAAGATCACTTATGATACCTTCTATCTGTCCGCAAAAGATTCTATTACAGCATTAGGTATCAGCTTGGACGATATTGAGTTCGTGCCTTTCACTGGTCGTACTGAACAATTCGAAATTGCAGCCGATACCCTCACCTATCAGAGTACATTGGTAAATGTAGTGGAAGTAGCAGTGAAACGTAAATTATTTATGGGACCATACGCGGATAGGCGTTATGCCAAATACGATCGAGCTTATAATCCGGATAGCTACATAAAATTTGGCAATATGACCGCACCTAACCTATCTGGAAATTGGGGGGAAGGAAGGTAAATCTGGAAATCATAGAAGACCATTTTTCCGGGCAGTTGCCTATTGGAAGCGAATTGTCCATTCTCATCGGAATGGACAGTTTGTCTTATATGGTCACTGACGCCAGCCAGCAATTGCTCGCGCTGCGTGATTACCAGTTGTTGCTTGAAACTGGCGATACGTTGGTTCAACAAGTAGAGGCTTTGCTCCAACAGGATGCCTACTTGCGTTCTAATTATGTAGCAACACGAGTGGCGCTACCGAGCCGTGCTTTTACATTGGTGCCCGATCGCCTATACAACCCACTCGAAAAAACTGCTTATCTGCAAGCGCTTGCCATTGCACCTACGGCTACAGAAACATTCAGAACAGACGACTTGCCTGCCTGTTTTGCCAAAAATATATACATTGCAGATAGTCCCCTGCTTGATGTATTGGGCAAGTACCTGCCGAGGGCACGCTACTACCACGACGTTACGGCTTGGCTCATCGGGCTTATGCGAAGTATGGAAACACCCAGCGGCTACCGCGTCTATCTCCAAGTGTACCCTGGCACATTGCAATTGGCACTATTCGAAGGCACTAAACTCCTGTTTGTCAATGCCTTTTCCTATCAGTCGGCTAAAGATTTTCTGTATTATTCCTTGTTGCTGTTTGACCAATTTAATCTCGAACCAACAGAAACCCCAGTGTTCATCTGCGGGCGGCTGATTGAAAATTCGGAGGTGTACCCTACCTTGTTCCGATACCTGCAGCACTTGCATTTTTTACCTCCCCCGCCCTATCTGCAATTGGGTGCTAAATGGACTAAGCAGCCCGCTTATTTTTTTCACAACCTCTTTGGATTGGTTTGTTGTCCTTAACAACTACTCATCGGATATTTTATAATCGCATCCTAAAAACATCATAACGTATAAAACATAAAACTATTAATACCATTTACGATTTTAGAAGTCCGATTTTAGATTTTTTTAAACCATTGAAAAACAAGCTTTTGAAGATAAATACGTCATTTTCAATTTAAAATGGTATAAAATATTTGGTGCTGGGTCAAATGGGTGGATGTGATTTCGTAAATCTTTGAGATTTGCGAAATCTGAACAAAAAACAACCGTTTTGACCCACTATCAAATATTTTATAAGCTGACTATCAGGATTTAGTTTAAAAATAAGAACATCATAATATTCTCATGCGCATTATAGCTGGACAATTCAAGGGGAGGCGTTTTTATCCGCCAGCAAACAATTGGCCCACCCGCCCTACTACGGATATTGCTAAAGAAGGACTGTTTAATATATTGGTGAATCAATTTGACTTTGAACACATCAAAGTGCTCGATCTTTTTGGCGGTACGGGTAGCCACAGTTACGAATTTATATCGCGCGGATGCACAGATGTAACGTATGTGGACAAGTTTCCGGGCTGCGTCATCTTTGTAAAAAAAACAGCCGAAGCCCTGCAACTAAAAGATCAGCTACGTATTTTTCGGGCTGACGTATTTCGCTTTTTGCCTGCCTGTACCGACCAATTCGACTACATTTTCGCTGGGCCACCTTACGCAATGCCGACCATTGATAGCCTGCCTGACCTGATATTTCAGTATCAACTGCTGCGACCAGACGGCTGGTTTGTATTAGAACATGACCCGACGCACGCTTTTCGTACCCATCCGAAGTTTTTGCAAGAGCGCCATTACGGTAAAACCATTTTCAGCTTTTTTGAAAATAAGTCGGATTTGACCGCTTAAAAAACAAAAAAACGCCTTTTCGACACAACACGAGCGCCCGAAAGTAGTTTTCAATTAAAAAAGATATGAAATCATTACCTACACTCCTACTCGTCTGTTGCCTATCGCATATACTGGCGGCTCAAAAACTGCCCGACCTAAGCGGCTGCTGGCGCGGCGTGATTACGCAGGATAAAGGCGGCTTCCGCCCGGAGTATGGCATGGAGATGTATCTGACCCAAAAAGGCAATCTCATTACAGGCCGTTCGTTTGTGTATTTTGAAAAATATTATGCCGAAATGGAAGTGGAAGGAGAAGTGCTGGAAGGCAGTATTTTACAATTTAAAGAAAAAAAAATCAACGCCTACAGAAAAATAGAAGGTATGGAATGGTGCCTCAAACAAGCTACCCTAAGCCTACTCAAAACAGAACTCAAGGGCGCCTGGGAGGGTTCCACCTCTTTTGGACCTTGCGTGCCTGGCAAAATTGTACTGAAACGCTCAACTCCCAGAGCTTGATAGTCGTTGTTGGCTAATCTGATTATCTTCAAACCAGAAAAACATGACGCCAAATCTGACGTTGGCGCTGCGCACGCCCTAAACACTCCACTGCAAGCGCTACCGAGATTGCTTCCTGTTTCAGATAGTTCATAAAAGGTTGCGCCAATTCGTTTTATTGCTTAATTTTGTGTAATTTACATATACATATTTACACCCATGTTAGCCCAAAAACTACTAATAATAGGCATATTACTTTGCTACCTGAGCACTGCTGTTGGGCAGAGCACTATAGATTCCATTCCGATATTGGAGCAACAAGTACAGGCTCTATTCAAAGAAGCAAGAAAATATGAAGCAATGCCTTCAAAAATATTGGACAGCCTCTGGAGCGTATTCCATAGAATGGAAGCAGTATGTGCCGCCCAGAATAAGGAGGATTGCCAATATGTGCTATACAAAACCGCTTTTCTTATACATGACGAGACGTTACAATTTCAAAAAGCGATAAGCTGGGGCAAGCGCGGGCTTGATCTGGCCATCCAAAACGCTAACGTAACGCAGCAACTTGCTTTTTATCGAAGGTTAGGCATTGGCTACGACCGCGTGGGCGACATCACACAATCTATTCGTTACTTTCTGACTGGCTTAAATTTGTCCAAATTGCATAACAAAATGGAATATGAGATGCTTTTTCATACGCATGTCGGTTTTTTTTATGAAACCTATGGTAATGATGAAATATCTCGATTAAAAGCCAGGTCAGCCCACAAGGAGGCACTACGCTTGGCACAAGCGCTTCAGGATAGCAATATTTTAAGCATGAGCTATTTAAATTTGGCTGCCACTGAGGTCAATGCCGACAGCGCTATGCTTATGCTGCAATGGGCGGAGCGATATAATCGTACATCTTTGGACTACATTACGCTGCAATGGGCGCTGGTGCATATGTTGCGTGGCGATACACTTACTGCTATTGCAGAATTTCACGACATCATAGAAAAACAAAAAGGTTATTATGATAATCATGTAAAACAAAAAGCCCATCAAGAATTAGCTTTGTATTATCTTCATCATAATAATCTAAGAAAAGCTTTACATCATGCAAAATTGGCTTTCAAACTCAATGAGGGATATAATGAAAGTTATCGTTATGCAGTTAATTTAAAAATATTATCTGATATTTACTACCAACTACAACAATATGATATTGCTTATGACTACTTAGCCGAATACTTTAAAGTATCAGAAAAATTGGACTTTCAGCGTGGAGAATTATACTATATGATTAATATCTTAGAAGCTGAATTAGTGCAAAAAGAACAGGAAAAGCAAATCTTACTAAATAAAAAGCAAGCAGATCGGCGTTTCTTGATAATGTTTGCCGGTAGCACCTCGGTATTATTACTACTAAGTATCACATCATTGATTTTGCTTGGGCGGCTTTATAATTTAAGGCAAAAAAAACATGCAGCATTGCGTGCCCTGAACGACGTGGTCTCTAAGCAAAAAGAAGAATTGTTGGAAAAGAATGAACAATTGGCGAGCACTTTAAAGAAAGAATCCGCATTGAGCCATCAACTGCGCCGTTCCAACGCCGAGTTATCAAATTTTGCGCATACCATTTCACATGACCTGAAAGAACCGCTGCGCACCATCAGTAGCTTCGGGCAACTGTTGCAGCGCCATTATGATAGCAATACGCCAAATGATCAGCTTGGTAAATATGTTCATTTTATGATAAGTGGGGCCCACCGCATGAACCGACTCATCAATGATTTGTTGCGCTATTCGGAGCTTAACTTTGAACATATCCGGCTGCAGACGGTCAATCTTAACGAAATTATGCAGGAAGTGCAAAATCACTTGCACCCGCTTATCGAAGAAAGTAAGGCTCAAATTGAATGCGACGCACTGCCCTGGGTTCGGGCTACGAACACGCATATGTTTCAGCTTTTACAAAACATGCTATCCAATGCTTTGAAATACAGACACTCGCAGAGGCGCCCGTACATTGCCATACGCTACGAGCAACAGGCAGCTACCATAACCATCCGCGTATCGGATAATGGAGTTGGTATTCCACAAGCATTTAAGGCTCAAGCATTTAAACTATTTAATCGCCTTGATACGACAAGACCTGACAGCAGTGGTGTCGGTCTTGCTATTTGTAAAAAAATAGTCGAAAATTACGACGGAGAAATTCGGTTGGAATCAGAGCTGGAGCAGGGCACAACGTTTTTGATAATCTTTCCAAAGGCTATGCAAGTGAGCGGTTAGCAAGATACTACAGATTATTATATCTTCCCAACACATTGAGGAAAGTATATTGTATGCTCCGCCACTCAAAACCGTAGTAGCCTGAGCAACTTAGTCTTTCAGTCTTCTCTCATCCGATACCGTCAGCTTGTGCCGGCCTCTGGCACGGCGGCGTGCCAGCACTTTGCGCCCGTTTTTGCTGCTCATGCGCGCACGGAAGCCATGCTTGTTCGAGCGCTTTCTTCTGGATGGCTGAAATGTTCTTTTCATCGCTGTATATCTTTAGAAATCCCATTCATAGGGACTTGTTCTGCAAAAAGAGTTGCAAATTTAGGACTATTTTTCTTTTTTCGCAAATCTGTAACTATTCTTTTGAAAAAAAGAAGACCTCTGACGCTTAAAATGTATGATTTGTGCGATCCGGATAGCCAACTCAACGCTACATCGTAGCGCCACCTGGCGAAGTTTCCTTATCTACAATATTGAGCAAAATAATATCCCCTATTTTACGGATAAGAATCGCATCGCGGCTGATATCCACGGTGAATCCCCTGTTGGTGAAAGCTTCAAATGCCGTGTTTTCAGTAGATTTGGCGCCAAGCCCAATATCAGTAACACCAATCACGCCGATGCGCCTTTGATTGGGTATAAAGATAATGTTCCACTGAAAGCCTTTGGTTGGTAATTTGAGTGCCAGTACCCGCGACGGATCGGGGACTCCAGAAGTATCGCCAAAGGAAAGCGTATTATTGGGAGCCGGGTCATTATCTGTTGGACGCATGGGCGTTACCACCGCTATCTGCCCCATCAGGGTGCCTACGATGACGCCGTATTTGTCTAATGGAAAAGCGATAGCGCGGCCATTGTCAATCAGATACAGTATTTCCATATCCGTGGACAGGGTGATGGTGTTGTACTTCGGATTGCTCATAGTAGCAGGAGGTATTTTTTTGATTTCAGCTTTCAATGGTATGTTCGTTGTTCTTTTTCTTGGCATAGCTTTAGGTGTAGTTTATTGCTTCAAAAATAGCAATAAAAATATGGTAATCCTAAAGTTTGGTGCGCCAAAATTCAATAGCCCAGAATTTTCAACATAGATTCTGGAGTTTGCTCTTCCTGATACAATACATCCACGAGGTTGCCGCGTGCGTCTTTGTCCAAAATTATATGCTTAGGCGATGGAATGAGGCAATGCTTGATGCCTCCAAAGCCGCTAATGGCATCCTGGTAGGCGCCCGTGTGAAAGAAACCAAGGTAGAGCGGTTCGGGGTCGGCGGGGTCAAGCGTAGGCAGATAGACCTGGCTCTGATGCACTTCTGAATTATAGTAGTCCGAATTATCGCAACTCAAGCCCCCGATATTCACGCGGCGGTATTCGTTATTCCATTTATTAATGGGCAACAGGATGAAGCGCTCACCAATGCCCCAAGCATCGGGTAAGGTCGTCATCAGCGAATTGTCAATCATGTACCATACCTCCGAGTCATTCTGCTGCTTTTGTGCTAACACGGAGAAAATAGTAGCTGCGCTTTCACCAACAGTATATTTTCCAAATTCGGTGAAGATATCAGGTTCGGGCACATCCTCTTCCTCGCAGGTGTCGAGTATTAGGCGTACAATTTCGCGGATCATGTATTTGTAATCAAATTCAAAACCCAGCGAATTGCGAATGGGCATCCCGCCGCCGATGTTAATGGCATGTAAATCCGGACAGACGCGCTTGAGTTCGCAATACAATTTGATGGCTTTGCGCAGTTCCCCCCAGTAATAGAGCGTATCTCGGATGCCCGTATCCACAAAGAAGTGGAGCATACGCAGGCGAAATTTTTCGTTTCCTTCTATTTTTTCTTTGTAAAACGGAATCACATCGGCATTGCGCAAGCCTAAGCGCGAGGTGTAAAATTCAAAATTGGGTTCTTCTTCCGTCGCTACCCGAATGCCAATATTACATTCGCCTTGTATCTGCGTTTCGTAAAAATCAATCTCGTGCTTATTGTCAATAACCGGAATCACCCGAAAATCGTCATTAGCCAGCCCAACAATGCGCTGCATGTAATTATCCGGCTTGAAGCCATTGCAAATAATAATGGTTGCTTCCTTATCCACTTTGCCTTTGGCATGAAGGCGGCGTATCAGATCAATATCAAAAGCGGAAGAGGTTTCTAAATGGACATCATGGTCGAGCACCTCATTCAGCACATAGCTGAAGTGGCTACTTTTGGTGCAGTAGCAATAATGGTATTCTCCATGATAGCCCATGGATTTCATAGCTCTAGTGAACAGGTTGCGTGCTTTCTTAATCTGCAAGCCAATCTTTGGCAAGTAGGTTAGTTTAAGCGGTGTGCCATACTTTCTGATCAAATGAATAAGCGGAATGCCATTGAATACCAGATAACCATCTTCTATATCGAAGCCTTCCTGTGGGAAGTAAAAGGTCTGGTCAATGAGGTCGAAGTATCTGTTTTTCACCTCTGGATAAGTTGTGATTGTAGGTTAAGTAAAAATGGTGTACCACAACCGAAAAAGCGATGCTTCTTCTTTAAAATTAAAGCGCAAAACTATGCGTAAAATATGATTTATTGGAACATTTGCCGATTTTTTTAAAAAAACAACATCTGCCCCGTCCGCTGCGATGCCAACGCTGGTTGTATTTTGAATAGTCGTTTGTATTTTTTTGATTAATGCACAACGAATTTTGCTTTGACCACTTGTGTGCCTCGCTGGAGGACTACCACATAAACACCTGATGACCAATTACTTACATCAATTTGTTCGCGTTTAACAGTAAAAGAAGGCGGCCGCAAGCCATTTCGAAAAACCAGCTGCCCGAGCGCATTAAATACCCGAATGTCGTGGGGTTCAAAGTCTGGCGTTTCATATTCGATAATGACCTTCTCGCTGGCAGGATTAGGAAATATTTTGAGCAATGCCAGTTCGCCGCTCGTGCTTTGACAACTACTTTGCAAGCGCTCCATACTGCCTGGTAAGGAAAGCAAGCCACCGGTTGCCGTTTTGCCTTGAAGCGCCGGTAGCGGCTCTACACCATTGATGATGGCATCTCGGATGAGCAGTGCCGTTTGTGCAGGTTGCCGGATGGCACTTTCGCTAAGCCCTTTACACGGTAGTGCATACAGCATAGCGATAGCGCCCGTAAGGTGCGGTGCAGCGGCTGAATTGTTGCCAAAGGGTCCATAGCGATTGCCAACAAGTAACGAATAAGAGCCTTCGCCGGGTGCCCCCAAGTCAATAGAAACAGCGCCAAAACCGCTACTAAAAAAAAGTTCGTCTTTGGGTGTAACATTCAAGCAAGTAATGATAAAGTCGCTGGGGCAAGTAGTAGGCATATCCCCAACTTCATCCACATTAAAATCTCGGTTGACGGTGCCCGCCCCCGTTAGGATACCTACCTCCCCAAGCAAGTCGTACATGCCACCCCATACTGGCTGCTCTGCACAGAAGCGCCGCTCCTGCCCAAAAGAAGCATTGGTAGCTACCACAAAAGCGCCTTTTGCGCCATTCGTATCATTGTAGCGTTTGCGCTGCTCGATGATGTATTCGTAAGCAGATATAATCTGGTCCACGCGACTAATGGTGAGTAGCATTAGTTTGATGTTCCAGTTGACGCCGGTTACGCCGACATTATTGTTGCCTTTAGCGCCGAGGATACCCGCCACGGCGGTGCCATGCGAACTAAGGCTGTGGTTGTTAGAATTCAGCATAAAATCCCAACCAACTATATCATCCACGTAGCCATTGTTATCATTGTCAATACCGTCGTTTGGTATTTCAAAGCGATTGAACCATACATTATCGCGCAGGTCTTCATGGGCTACATCAAAGCCAGCATCCAAAATGGCAACCACGATCGTGTCTCCGCGCTCGGTCAGTCCGCCGCTCGTGTATTCCCACGCAGCAGGCATCCCAATCCTTTGCAGCCCCCATTGGCGTTCGTAGTTCGGATCATTGGGGGTTTGTCGAAATTCTATTTCATAATTATACTGCGCAGCAAGCACCCCTGGCAGCTGCCGTACCTGCTGAAGCATATCAGGGGCAGCCACTTTTTCTGTAGGAAACTGTAAGAGATAGATGGGATGCAGTTGTCCTAAGGCCCGAGCGTTTATTTGATTGGATAAAGCCGGCCGCCTTGTATATAAGCTGCGCAATGTGGTATGGATGGAAGCCTCCTGTGCCAATCGTAGGATGATTTCGCCGGGGATAGCGTCGCGTATTTCCTGCCCGTTGGACAGAGCTGGCACAAGCAGCAACAGGCATATAGTAAGATAGTACAAATATTTGTTCATGGTCTGTATGGTTTTTGATTGGGCGCCGAGCGCTATAGCTCACCCTTCTAACATTCGCTTCAGTACAGCTTGGGCCGCATAGGTACGATTATTGGCTTGTTGCAGCACAACAGATGCGGGGCTATCGAGTACGGCATCTTCTACTTTGATGTTGCGGCGCACCGGTAGGCAATGCATAAATTTACCTTGATTTGTGCGTTGCATTTTATCCATCGTGACCATCCAATTGGGATCCTGGTTGAGAATTTTTCCATAATCCTGGTACGATGACCAGTTTTTACAATAGATAAAATCCGCATCTTCAAAGGCTTTTCGCTGATCATATTCTACATATATACCATCTGTAAATGTCGGATGCAACTCATACCCTGGCGGATGCGTTACGGTCAACGCTACGTCCATCGTTTTCATCCACTCTATGAATGAATTGGCTACAGCTTGCGGCAGCGCACGCGGGTGAGGCGCCCAGGTGAGTACCACTTTGGGGCGCGGGCGGGCTTTAAGTTCTTCAATGGTCATACAATCGGCCAGCGATTGTAGCGGATGCCGAATAGCCGATTCTAAGCTGATGACCGGCACCGTTGATAGGGCTACGAAGCGATTTATTACAAAATCGGCATAATCGCGCTCGCGGTCGGATAGCGTCGGGAAGGTGCGTATGCCAATAATATCTGCATATTGACTAATCACACCTGCTGCCTCTCGAATATGTTCGGCTTTATCACCATTCATAACTATTTGATCCTCAAATTCTAATTGCCAGCCTTCGGTTGCATTCATGCTCATCACCGACATTCCCAAGTTCAAGGCAGCTTTTTCCGTACTCAGTCGCGTTCGCAGGCTTGGATTAAAAAACAACATGACTAATGTTTTGTGTTTACCCAGCGTATCAAAAGCGAAAGGGTTGGCTTTCAGCTGAATAGCTTCCTGAACAAGCGTCTGCGGATGCGGCACATCCTGCACCGTGATAAATTTTTTCATTTTTTGGCAAAATTATTGCAAAAGACAGGGCAATTTACAATTTATCCAGTAAAGTTGAGTGATTTGAGCCGTATTGGAAAGGAAAATTGCACGACAAAACAAGCGCTACTCAGGTGGGAGCTGCACAGTTGGCTGCCACTTTTTACAGCTACAGCCAAGCTATGCTTGCTCCTCACGGTGGAGGGGAGGGTTAGAGACCGGATTTTAGGCGTTTTTTCGTTTTGTACACAACATGCACTATTCCTATGCTTGTACACATAGAATGAACACAACAAATAGCTCGTACCTTGCGACAGCGACAGCACTGCGGCCATCACAATACAGATGGATAGCTACAACACACACACTCCAAACTGCGATTGCGTATGAACTTGGCATGGCATAGCCATTGTATTTGAAGCACCTCCACACAGACGTGCCAAACACTGTTACGCGCTTTGCCTACAGCAGTAGCGTTGTACAAGATACCCAAAAGGTATAGGAAAATATATCTGTTCATAGGACAATTCATCGAAACTGGGGGCCGTTGCTTTTTGCAACATGTAACTGGAAGAAAATGTGTATGTTCTGATGGGATGGATTTGATTTTCAACGGGGTTGTTGGGTAGAATGGGAGGTTCTGATATCAACCTCAACCTCTGCGAAAAGCTTGTCTGCGACTGCGCTGAACCATCAGGTCAGAAGCAAAAATAAGCCCTCCGCCAAATACGAATGCACCTAGTGCAATGTAAAGAACTAGCATGGTAATAGAATTTTTGGTTAGTAGAAAGTGGTTTTCTCTCAAAGCGATCTGTTCATGAGGGCACTGCTAAGATGAGAACTTTTTTAGTAACACAAAAATTTTAGCTGCATTTTTTTAAAAAAATTGAACTTTTTTAGACTTTTACTTACAGTATGCACATTTTACTATCCAATCATTCTCCCGTTCAACATTAGGTTGGCTACCGTCGGATGCTCGCTACCGCCCTGTGGTTCTAAGGTAATATTGAGGCTTTCCGCTTCGGCGATAATGCGCACCAATTGCGGCTCCAAGAAATTATATTGCAATAAACCCGCATCAATCATTACACCATCCACATCGGCCCATATCTGATACTGATGCCCAGGTGGCGGCGGCGGCATATTGACAAATTGGAGATAGGCATGGTTTTTGTTGTCATTCCAGTAAACCACTGCGTGCGCACCGGGCGCTAAGGGCGTTCCGTGCAGGTGTACGATTTCCGTGTGGGTGTCTTGCGTGAGCGCATAAACGCGAGCGGCATGCTCGTGCTGCCGTTGAAGTTGGGTGCATTGTGCTTGCAGGGTAGTATGTGCAGCCGACAAATTGAGAAATGCAGAGCGCCAATACAACAAACTTATACCTAATAGAATACTCACGGCAGCGCCCGCCATGGCAATACCTTGCCACCGTCTGCGAGCATAGTGCAAAGCTGCTTTAGCTGGCGGCCCAGCCTGTAGTAGCTTATTGGTTTGCTGTGCCGCGTAGTGCTGCATAGCGCTACGAAGCGCTTCTATCTCCGCTTTGATTTCAGGAAACGCAGTTGCATAACGCTCTACCTCTGCACATTCGCTTGGGGAAGCCAGATCAAGCACATATTTTTCAATCAATCCCGACGTCAAAAATTTGTCCTTGTCCATTTGTTGTGTGATAGAAACATTTTAGTTAAAATAATTTTTAAATAATCGGACAGGATGGTTTATAATAGAAAACAAATGTCTGATTATCAGATTAGTACACTTTAAAACTTTAGTAAAAGCGCAATATTGGACGCGTTTGCCTTATACTTCCGCTCGTCCAACGGCACAATTTACATACTTGTTATCGTATAGAATCTGGTTTGGGGAACAGTATAGTTATAAAAATGTTTAATGAAAGGAACGCAAAGCAGTCCAAATAATAAGAAAAATGTCTTGATAATGAGCACTTCCGGAAAGGTACCAACCGGAAGCATCCAATACAGGAGGGCCGCGTGATAGCCTCTTGTGAGCTACAACGCAGCTTTTGAGAAAGCATGATGCCGCCTTCGCGCCGCTCGGAAGGCTACTCGAGTAGATGTATAGACTTGAGCTATTTCACACACAATCAATAGTTTAGAGCATTTACAAACCGCTTGCGTGCAGTTTTTTATGATTGCTCATCCACTTTTTTGGTCGCCGACGTCCAGTCTGCGCGGATTATGTCTTTGTTTAGCACAATGGTTCCTACCGCCAGAATGATCAAGAGTACCGTGTCACCTGTCATGATATGATTTGTTTTTTGAAAAAAATGGAATACAGCGCACTTCAGGGCGCGGGGCTTAGGCTGGCTTGTGCAATGATGTTTGAAAAGTTATTGCCTTAGGTAGGTTTGCGTCGTAGATTTCTTTGTGCAATATTAGACAATTTTAATAAAACCCGCAAATAATTAAGCACTGATTTTTTTTGATAAGCATATCATTTTTATTTTTATTACAGAACACACTGGCTATCAATTTTTTAAAAAAAACAATACCTTATTGCCAGGTAGCTCCTTCCGCCAGCGCTACAAATTCTGCTTCGGTTAATATCTGTACGGTGCCGAGTGCCTGGGCTTTTTTGAGTTTGGAGCCGGCGGCTTCGCCTACCACAAGTATGTCGAGAT
>CALMSP010000231.1 GCA_937872405.1 uncultured Saprospiraceae bacterium
TCCATATTTTGTCGCTTAAAAAATTAGTCGGGTGTCATTCTACAATGACCGCCAACGGTCAAGTATAAGAGCAGTAGCGGATTTCAAAGCGATTACCTGTCCGCCACCACCAAAGTTTATTAAATGCACAGAACTTAATTTTACCACTTCACCCGCTATTGCTTTTATACAATGTTGTATGCCCGTGCTTTCTTTTCGTCCGTGCGTTTGGGCAACCATACTCTTTGGCAAGTTTTGGCTTGCGGGAAGGCTTTTTGAGCGACTTGCCAATGTGTATGGATGCGAAGGGTTGGCTTGTGTCATAATGCTGCTTTAATTAAAAGTCCAACAATAGCTGCGATTAGAATTATTATAGGCTCCTGAATCTTCTTGAATTTTAACAGTATCAATACGGTAATAACCGCAAAAGCAACGGATGTCATGTCTGTAAACTGTCTCATTCCAAGTACGCAGACTGCACCTGCAATTGCACCGATTGCTGCCGCTGTTACACCATCAACAAATGCTTTAATAGCAGGATTTTTTCCATACTTTTTGAAATAAGGAGCGGGAATGACCGTGAAAAGATAGCAGGGTAAGAATGTCGCAAGTGCTGCAACACAAGCACCGGGAAATCCACCAACCAAATAGCCAATGAACCCAACCGTCATAACAACTGGTCCGGGCGTTATCATGGCTACAGCTACAGCGTCCAAAAATTGTTGTTCCGTCAGCCATTGATGTTCATTTACTACTCCGCCATATAAAAATGGAACTATTGCCAGTCCACTGCCGAAAACAAATGCTCCTGCCTTTGAGAAAAACCAAAACAGTTGTGCCAATTTTCCAGTTGTTGAAATACCTGTAATTTGCAGGAGAGTCAGCGAAACAGGAAAAAGGGAGTTTACTGATTTTAAAAATTTCGGTGGTGCTTTAACAAACCACACCAAAACACCAGCAGCCACAACGAGAGAAATAATTTCGGTTTCAGTAATAAATGTAGTTACCGCAAGCAAAATAAATATTCCCCAAAGCAGATAATCCTTACCTATGGTTTTCTTTGTCAGTTTGTAACTGCTGATGGCAATTATTCCGATTACCGCTGCACCAACGCCATAAAATACGGCTTGCATCCAGGGCAGTCCGCCAAATTTTACATAAGAAAAGCCGATAGCAAGCACCATTAAAAAAGACGGAATGATAAATGTAACTCCTACAATGGTTGCCCCAATAATGCGGTAGTGAACATAACCCATATAAATGGCAAGTTGGGCTGCAAGTGGTCCCGGTGCCAGTTGAGCCAAAGCAAGACCTTCTTTATATTCGTCTTCTGTTACCCATTTTCTTTTTTCCACAAGGTCGCGGTGCATATAGCCAACCAGTGCAACAGGGCCACCAAAACCGATTGTTCCGAGTTTCAGAAAATAAAGGGTTAAATCCTTCAGTGAATATGGTATTTTATTTTCGGTCATAACTGCATGGGTTGCTCCTAATACTATCTCGGCTCATTTCAAAACTTTTCTTTTCTTCCTGTGATAATTCGTTCAGAATATTTTTATAATTTCTGTTCAATGTATTTAATTCCTGCTGTAAGCTATCAATAATTGGCCGGTGCTTATCTATTATACTGTTCCATGAAGAATCAATTTTACTTTCAAGCAGTTCGATTTCCTGCGACTTATTCTTAATTTCAGAATCGTTGCTTAATTCTTCATTTATTTGGTTGATGTTTTCCTTCAACAATGAAATTTTTGTGTCTCTTTTTATTTGTAAATTTTCTATCGCCTTTTCATATTCAGGAGTAGATATGTGTCCATATTGTGCACTATGTTTGTCCGTCTTTTTCCTGTACTCTTCGCCAAACTTTATCAATGCCTCTGCTATTTCCTGATTCAACAATTCAATCCTGTTCTGAAATGGAGCAGATAATAAATTCAATTCCTGTAACAGATTTTCCTTTTCTAAAACAAGCGGTGCAATTTGACTAATCGAATCATCCTGCATCATTTGTTCTTCCTGATGATATGCACATTTTGTTTTTGCATAATCATTGAGCCAATTTTCTGTTTTATTTCCGCAACTGTTCAGCATTACCGAAAGAGCAACAACCAAAAAAGCGGATACTCTACGTAAAAAAATCATTATCTATTTAGTCGAGGTATTAATTTTCAAGTCGTCAAAATAAGTAACCGCATCTGCCTTAGTCCAAAGCCCGATTCGTCCTGCTGATTTGAACGTGTCGTCCGTTGATTCAATCAATGTTTTCCCGTTCAGCGAGCAGGTAACTTTATTTCCTTTCACGTCAATAGTCATGATAAACCATTCTCCCTGTTTTATGTCAATTTCAGTACTTTCCAATTCTTTACGACTTCCGTTTACTACATTGTAAAATCGGAAATTATTTTCAAGCGGATTGTATCTCGCCACATAATAGTTGTTCTTGTCTATGTAACGCCAAACGAGTCCGCCACCTTGGTCTTCTTCACCTGATATGGCTTTTATTTTCACCGAAGCTGAAAAATCATTGTAAGCTACTTTATCTAAAACAAGCAGGTTATAACAGCTGCCCGAATTTTCGGCTTGTTGTACAACCACTTTATTGCCAATGTCATTTATCACATTCCATTTAATGCTTTTGGCTTTATTGGTGGCGTCAGCAACAAATCCCGAAGGCAATTTTCCTTCTGTTTCATTTTCAAAATTGACAAGCGTATCGCTGCCCATCTTTTCGTAGGAAACCGTATTTTCTGTCTGGTTACTTTTTTGTGATGCACTATTGCATGAGGTAATGCCCAGCAATAGTGCAATGGAGATTAAAAATGTATTCATGATTATTCGTTTTTAAATTTATTTTCTAAAAGTTTTTCCTTGAATTCTGACCGGAACGTATAGGCAAAAATGAGCATGACTGCACGAGTGTCTACTTTTCGGGTTCGGTCAAATTGAAAATTGGTATCAGAAATTCTGTAACCGCTTTGCTGTGTGTCAAAAATATCTGTAACTGTAAGAGCTATACGTCCCTGTCCTTTCATGATTCTTTGTTGAAATCCAAGGTCAATAAAATAAACTTCATTTTGTTCACCTTGCGGAATGGCAATAGGAGAAGTGTAGTTTCCTGTGATTTGTAGTTTTCCATTCTTCCAAACATGAAAATTATTGATGAGTTTGGCGTAGCCGGTAAACTGGTTTTGCTGAATGTTAAGGGTCGGGTCGGTTTCTTCAATACGCAGTTCATAACCCGAAACATTGAGATTGATACTCCAGAATTTGAAAGGATTGTAAGTAAAAATCGCTTCCAAACCATAGGTAGAAGCATTGCCGAAATTTTGTGGCTGTGTAAAACCTACTCCATTGCTGTCAACAACTGTGTAGGGCAGGATGATATTGCTTGTTTGCCGATAAAATACCGAATTGGTAACACTACCTTTCTTAAATGAGTGGTTGTAGGATAGCTCAACAGAATTTGCCAATTCGGGTTGAAGATTGGGGTTGCCTGAATAGATGTTGAGTGAATCGGTTATGTCGGTAAATGGATTGTATCTACCAAGCGAAGGACGGTTAATCCTGCGACTGTAACTCAATTTGAGCATGTTTGTTTTTGGGGTGTAATAAATCAGGCTGGCGGATGGAAAAAGGTTGAAATAGTCATTGGTAAATTCAATCGGGTTGAGAATGGTATTTCCTACATTAAAAACCTGTTCTGCCCGAATACCTGCATTATATTTCCATTTGGGTTCTTGTTTATCACCAATCCAACCTGTGTATTGCAAATAGAACGCATGAATTTGCTCATTGAATTTAAAGAGGTCTGTGTTTGTCGAATCTGTTACAAAGTTTCCGTTCAGTTGGTCGGAACGAAGGAAATCAACATCAATAAAACGGAGAATGCCTTTGTAACCCGTTTCAATCATTCCTATATCTTTAATCGGGTGGACATAATCTACCGAGAAATTGGTTAGGTTGGCATCTTCGTAATTATGCGTTTTTTGTAAAAAGGGATTCCCGATTGGGTTATTTTGTTCTGATAAAGTTTGCGTTGACAAATCGGTGTTTTCCCTATTGTATTCGATAGCAGAACTTGCATTGAATGTCAAGGTTTGTTCGGGATTATTGAATTGTCTTGTGTAGTTAAATAATAATTCTCCAGTGTGAAACCGTCTTATTTCATTGGCAAATCTGTCATTTTTTGCTGTAAAATCATAAGTGGAAGTTTCAGTAGTGCTGATAACAGTTTCCCGATTATCTTCACCGTCAAACAACCAAATTCCTTCCAAGCGGAAGCTGTTCTTTTTGTTGGGTGTGTAACCTATATTAAACCGTACCGTTTGTGTTTGTACGATTCGTTCGTCTGACCTGCGTTGTGTCAGGAAATATTCGTTAGGCAGGTTGTAATTTATACGGTCTCCGTTTTGTTGGCGTGTCCTGGTGGTAAACCAATTATCGTAAGCCAGTCCAAAATTCCATTTTGAGGTTCTGTGATTGAGTAAAAGTGAGCCGTTGATGCGATACCTGTCGCCAAAGCCACCACCCAAAGCTACCGCTCCGTTTGTTCCCCAATCGGCATTTTGTTTTAAAACAATATTGATGATTCCCCCTTCTGCATCCGCATCATATTTAGCAGATGGGTTGGTAATGATTTCAATGCGTTCAATACTGCTTGCAGGAATCTGCTCAAGGTTGGTCACCCTGTCCACACCTCCAATGCCCGAAACCCTGCCGTTTATTAAAATCAAAGGGCTTTTCCCCCGCAGCGTTATTTCTCCTTCTGCACCCAGCAACACACCGGGCATATTTTTCAATAGGTCAGCAGCAGTTCCACCTATTTGCGTAATGTTTTCGGAAGCTCGTACTACAATACCTTCTTCGGTTTTCTGAATCAGATTGCGAAAGGCTGTTACTTCCACTGAGTTTAGGGCTGTAATGTCAAAAGCTAACACAATATTCCCAAGTTGCAGATTTTTATTTTCTGCACTAAGCAAAACGGCACGCTTTTGTTTCACAAATCCTATAAACTGAAAATGGATGACATATTCGCCCAACGGTAAATTAGTCAAAACAAAACTTCCTGTACTGTCTGTAATTGTTCCGCTGACAATGTTTGTGGAATCGTTTTTTGATGTAATAAACACGTTGGCAAACTCAACAGGTGTACTTTCACTATCAAGCACTTTTCCTGTTATGCTGCCTGTTTCCTGTGCATAAGCAGATAAATGGATTATAAATAGGAATAAACAGAAAATAATTCTCACCATTCATTTATTTAGTGTTTGCTACCCATAAGCGTTTTGGACTTTTGCCAACCGGAATAGTCGCCACCACTTTCCATTTTTCAACGTCAATAATGCTTGCATCATTGGAAGATGTGTTGCTTACAATGGCAAATTTTCCGTCAGAAGTAAATTCAATCCAGTTCGGTTTTGTACCGACAGTAATATTTTTCAGGATTTTATCCATTGCTACATCAATAGCGGTTACATCATTGGTAAACTGGCTCGTTAGGTAAACGGTTTTACCATTAGGAGCTACAGAAAGGCCGTGGGCAGCTTTCCCTTCGTTATCAAATTTGTCCGATTGCGGTAAAAGAACTTGGGCAATAATTTTGTTTTGCTCCGCATCAATCTTTACCAGTCCATGAAACCAGCGAATGGTCAGATAAATATATTTTCCGTCAGGTGTAGCGGTCATCACTCTCGGAAAGCCGAAAGTTGGGATTTCAGCTACAACTTTCATGCTGTCCAGATTCACTTTTACGATTTTATTGTCGCCTTCGGAAGTAACCCAAGCGGTCTTGCCGTCTGGCATTGGCAGTACAATGTGAGGATTTCTGCCTACTGGAATTGAATTGACCAGTTTCCAGTCTGCGGTTGAAATCACATCAACCTTATGTTCTCCGTTGATGGCGGTTAAAACATATTTGCCGTCAATGCTGAAACTTAACTGGTGAGGTGTCTTGCCAACGGAAATGGTCTGTTTAACTTTGTTGTCTGTCGCACTGATGATGGAAACAGTATTGTCTCCTTCATTGCTCACGGCAATCCAGTTTCCGTCCGGTGAAACGGCTGTTCCGTGTGGTTTGTTACCTGTTTTGATGTCGGTAATTTTTTGATTTTTCTGAATATCAACCACCGAAATAAAGTCGCTACCGTAGTTGGTGATGTACGCTTTTGGAGTTTGTGCAAATAGTACTGTGCTTATCAGTGCAATCGCTGTCGTTAAGATTATTTTTTTGTTCATTTTGTAATAATTTTATAGGGTTTACTGGGCAAAGTAAACCATTGAATCTGTAGAAAAATGGGAAACAGAACCGTTTATTGAAAATTCACTTCGAAAATATGCAGGGCTTCATCACTTCGGTAACAAAGCTCCCATCCGCTTGTGTCTGCAATTTTCTTTGCTATGGCCAGTCCAAGCCCCCAGGTATCAGGATTTCCCGATTGCTTATAAAAACGGTCAAACAATTTTTCTTTATCCAACATTGACCCTTCTCCCACTTTTTTATGGCCTGTATTGGTAATTGTAAGCTGCTTTGCTTCTACACGAATGGTTAATGTGCCATTTTCTATATTATGCAAAAAAGCATTTTTAAGAAGGTTCTGAACCAGTATTTCTGTAAGCATGGTATTGCCTTGTACAGTTAATTGGTTATCTGTTTCAATCTTTACTGAAATATTAAGTGTTGATTTCTGTTCTTCATAATATTCCATTGATTGTTGGATAATTTGATTTACATCAACCTGGTCTGTCAAAAGAAACTGCCGATTTTCGATTTTCGAAAGTAAAAGGAGAGTTTTATTTAGTTTTTTTAAACGTTGGGTGGAGCTAATAAGTCCTTCTACAATCTCTGCCTGCTCTTGTGTTAACTCAGCCCGTCCTATGAGGGCTTCCAGTCGTGACTGTATAACAGCAAGCGGTGTTTGCATTTCATGGGAGGCATTTTCAATAAATTGTTTTTGACTATCAAATACTTCCATATTTTTCAAGACCAATTCATTAATGGACTCATTTAGCATCTGGAATTCGTCTATCCCAGAGGAAGACAATTCTGGTAACCGCTGCTTGTCGAGGCGAAAACCCCGAAGTTTTTCCAACATGTCATAGAAAGGCTTCCAAATTATTCGTGAAATGATTCGTTGCGATAAATAAAAGGAGAGAGATAACCCAATAAGCAATATTCCCAAAAAAAAGGCAATTGTGCCAATCATTTCAGCGGCTTCAAGATGTGGTGCTATAATCTCCAATCTGTAATGTTGGTTGTGGATTTCCACAAACGTGGTTAATTTCCTGTATTCATCCAGTTCATCATCCACAGGTTCATAAACAAGTGTATCTGTATAGGTTTCTTTGCCCTTTTGAAAAGTTGCTATGTTTATAGCATAAAAGGTAAAATCGTCCAATGGGTTATCTCCTTTAAATGGAGCATCAGGATTGGCTTCGAGGTAAGCAAGCAGGTTAATTTTTCTATTATGCAACACCTCGTCTACATTCCGAAGTACATTCCAGTTAAGCACAACGTAAAACAGAATGGAAAAAATTCCAAACAGAATCATGAAATATCGCAATTGAATGCGGGAGGTGTAAGAAAGTAATTTCATAATTCTTTGATTTGATAACCTATTCCATAAATATTGTTTATTTCTACGTCTGCCCCGGCTTCTTTCAGTTTGCGTTTTAAATTCCTTATCTGTGAGAAAAGGAAATCGAAACTTTGGGCTTCATCCACATAATCTCCCCAGATATATTCTGCCAACGATACCTTGGAAAGAACCCGTTTATGATTATTAATGAGATAGCTAAGTAAAGCGAATTCTTTTTTAGTAAATGAAATGGGGTTATCAAGGTTGCCTACGCCAATGAGGTGTTGGTCTGGTTCAAAAACCAGGTTAGAAAAGTGGACGATTTTGTTCGTTTTAAATTGTTTTCTGCGGATAATAGCCTTAATTCTGGCATTTAGCTCAGAAAAATAAAATGGTTTAGTTAGGTAATCATCGGCTCCAAGCCCAAGCCCTTTTAGTTTATCATCTAATGAATCACGTGCTGAAAGTATTATGACCCCATTTGTCTTGCCTTCTTTATGCAGGGTTTCAAGTAAATCAAAACCATTTCCGTCAGGAAGGTTAATATCGAGTACAATGCAATCGTAGTCGTATAGAGCGATGCGTTCGGCAGCAGTACGAAATCCCTTGGAAGAATCATACAGGTATCCCTCTTTGGATGCAAAATCTTCCAAACTTTTTAATAATTGCGGTTCGTCTTCAACGATTAGTAATTTCATAAATACAAAATACGGGATTAATTCTGTAGAAACGTTGGCAAAAATTCAAGCTCTTTTGGTTTTTTTGAGTTGGCTCTGCGTGTCGGCAAAAAACCAAATGTGCTTGACCGTGCGGTGGCTTCTCAGCATGGCATACAACATTCGTAACTACGCAATACCGTTGCGTGGTTACCCTATATCTTCCAGATTGTCCAAGGGGCTTTTCAGCCGTTTTTTGGCGTGATCGGTGATATGGGTGTATATTTCGGTGGTCTTGGTAGAATTGTGCCCCAGTAGCTCCTGAATATAGCGTAGGTCGGTGCCTTGCTCGAGCAGGTGTGTGGCAAAACTGTGCCGCAGGGTATGTACCGTAGCATAAGGATTGACGCCTGCCGCCCCTACTGCACGCCTGAAGATAGCCTGTACGCTGCGGGCGCTGTACTGCCCGCCTTCCGCGCCTTCAAATAGCCAATACTGGGGTTTGTATTCCTTCAAATACCGATTCAAATATAATATCATTTTATCAGAAAGTAAAGTACGGCGGTCTTTTTTTCCTTTGCCGGCTTTTACAAAGACATTTTTTTGTGAAATATTAATATCCTCCACCCGCAGTTGGATCAGCTCGCCCAAGCGCAAGCCAGCCGAGTAAATAAGCATCAGGATAGACTTGTGTTTGAGGTTATCTACCGCTTTGAGGAGGCTGATGATTTACGATTTTTATAAATGTATTGAGAAAGCTGACTATTGCAAAAAAGTCAAAATACATCATATTCAATAGAAATGGGTGTAAGACATTTTTACTCTCCGCCGGAGGTCAGCCCGTAAGCGGGTATTCTGCTCATCACTTCCAGTATTTCAGCGGGTTGCAAATAAAAGCGGTCTATTAGCGCTTTGGAGGCTTCGTAGGTTTCAGCAGTGCGGGGGTCGGTGCGTACATAGCGTGCGTAGTCAAATAATTGCCAGCCAAGTCCGCGATGGATGGCGTGTTCGTCGGTGGAGCGTTCGTGTGCGACGCGCGCGCTGGGGCGTAGCGCATAAAGTAGTCCAAACTTGCAAAGCTGCCAGAAATTGTGTTGGTGATAATGCGCCATATGCGCCAACTCATGCCCAAGGATACCTACCTGTGCATTGAAGCTTAAGTTTTTAAATAGAATTGGCTCCAGAAGGGGCGTGCTCTTGGTGCTGACGACCACCAGGTAATGCCAGTTGTCATGGGGGCGGAATAGTGTAAAAAAATCCGGTCGCGCCGATAGCGGAATCTGTGCTTTTTTAAACAGAAACTGCACATGCGCGTCTTTTAGTTCTGGGTAATAGCTTAGCGCCAGTAGGCATTGTAACTCGTAGCCAGGGAGTAATTTTTTGTGGCGGCCGTACTCGTTGCGAAGTTGTTCTACCTGAAAAGACCAGTAGAGCGAATCTATTTGCCGGATCGGTTGCAAGTTGAATGTTGGCATCGCTTGCTGCGGACTTGCTTTTACAAACAAGAATAATCCGCCGATAAACAGCATGATACCTGACAATAAAATCAGGCAAAGGCGCAGGATTGTTTTTAGCATAATAATAAGAGGGCTTTAGGCGCAGCACGATTCCATTCTACCGTGTAAATTAACATCGGCAGCCAGGGGCGTGCTGGCACTATGGGTTTGTAAAGGCTACGATAAAGATAGTAATTTTTATATTACTTGCTTTGGTTTCAGATGGCGGATTGCACGCATTCATTTTGAGGCTTAATTTTAAATTACTGATAATCAGTATTTTAAGATGAATTGTGATTGTAAGAAATATCTGTAGAAAAGTAGCCAGTATTGGAATAAAAAAACAAAACCTGTCGTTGGAGTACTTGCCCAAGAGATTTAATTTGTGTATTTTGCAAACTCGGAGATATTCAATTTGGTAACTCAGTTTTTTTATACCCTTATGAACATCCAATTTTTGCTAATACTTGTTTTATCAATAGCAACGAATTACATGGTCAGTGCCCAAAGTTTAGAAAATCTGGCGTTAGATTCGCTCGTCCGGTGGGTGGATGCCAATTTGTATGATACTGATGGGCAAAAGGTTTTTCGGTATGCACATTTAGCGCGCTATCGTGCGCAGCAAGCTGGCGATGCCGAATTGCTGGGCGATATTCATCAGCATCTGGCCACTTGGCATTTTAGCCATAGCGAATCAGAAAACCGCGATTCCATTTTCTACTATGATCGTCAGGCACTTGAATATTATTTAAAAACGGATAACCTGAAGAAGCAAGCCAGCGCTTACCTGCATGTTGGTACCAATTTTGCAGAGCTTCAGCGCTATCGCCAAGCACAGGAGTACACCCTGCAGGGTATTCGACTGTTGGAAGAAATAAACGATCGCCCAGGTCTTGCGCGTGCCTATGCCGATATGTGCTATGTGTGCCGCGAAATGGGCGCTCACGAAGATGCCATTCGCTACTGCGAACAGTCCATCGCTACCTATAAGGGCGTCAATCGGGCGGATGACATTGTGGTACCGCTGCTCTACCTGATTCTGGCGCACACCAATAATGGGCAAGCAGATATTGCGATTACCAGGGCAAACGAAGCCATCGCCCTCATCGAAAAAAATGGTGGGCAAGAGGCAGACCCCGCTGGCACGCTCAAAGCCTTTGGTAGCCGAGGCCGCGCCTATGAGGCCTTAGGGCAGTACGATAAAGCGTTGATAGACTATACCTATGCTTGGAATTTTGCAAAATCGGTCGTGCCGGAGCCGTACTTAGCGGATGGTTACAAAGGCGATATTGGCAACATCCTGCGCTTGCAAGGTAAATACGCCGAAGCGATCCCTTATTTAGAGGCCAATATACAACACGCCAGCAACCACGGGCTGCGAGAAATGGTCTGGGAAAATTATCTGCAAACCGGCGAATGCTATCAAAAAATTGGCAACCTGAGCAAAGCGCTCGACTACCTGCAGACGGGCTGGATGCTGCGTGATTCTATGCGACACAACCGCGTTACCGCCTTGGATTCTGAATTACAAATCCAATACGAAACCGAAAAGCGGGAAGCCATTATTGCCGGGCAGCAGCAGCTTATCGCACAGCAAAAGCGTGTACAATGGCTTACATTCGGGATGCTGGGGTTGCTGGCGCTGGTAGCAGGTGTGATTTTCTTCGCCTATCGCAGTAACCAACGCATCAATCGCCAATTAGCCAAGAAAAACAAGGAAAATGAGTTGCTGCTGAAAGAAATTCATCACCGTGTGAAGAATAATTTGCAGGTTATTTCCAGCTTGCTGTCATTGCAATCCGCTCAAATTCAGGATGATATCGTACTGGATGCAATGCGCGAAAGCCAAAACCGAGTGCGTTCGATGGCATTGATCCATCAGAAACTCTATCAGGGGGAAAATCTCGCAGCGGTTGAGATGCGTGACTATCTGAGCACTCTGGGCGAGAGCGTACTCGATTCGTTTGGGGTGGATTCTGACACGGTACAAGTGAAAACACCGATGGAAAATATCGAGCTGGATGTGGATACAGCCATTCCTATCGGTTTGATTGTGAATGAGTTGGTGACGAATTCTATGAAATACGCCTTTTCTGGTAAGCGTCGGGGTGAAATTGAAATCAGTTTGCGCCAAGCATCGGATGATCAATTGCAGCTTGTAGTAGCAGATAGTGGCGGCGAGGACTCACCTGCGGCGGCGGCGGCGTCAGCCGAACAAGGTACTGGTTTTGGTTCGCAATTGGTGCAACTGCTTACCATGCAGCTCAACGGGCAATTAGAAACCCGCCAAGAGCGCGGCCGGATAACGATTTTACGATTTGCCACCAACGCTAATAAAGCCGCCTGATGAGCAAGGTACAAATTATGATCGTGGAAGATGATATGATCATCGCTGCCGATATTTCTATGCAGCTGATGCAGCTTGGCTACGAAGTGACGGGTATCCTGCCGCGGGGCGAAGATGCCCTGCGCCAATTGGAAAGTACCCGCCCTGATATCATACTAATGGACGTCAACCTCAAGGGTAACATGGATGGTATAGAAACCGCCCAACACATCTATGACCGCTACCGCTTGCCGCTTATTTATCTTACTGCCAATGCCGACGACGCTACCTTCAATCGCGCCAAGGAAACCAAACCCTTAGCTTTTATCTCCAAGCCTTTCAAACGTTCTGACCTGGAGCGCACCTTAGCCCTCGTTATCAGCCGACTTGATGAGCAGGCTACCGCACCTCCGGATAATTCGGATGCCAATGAGACCTTCTTACTTGACGACCGCATTTTCGTGAAGCAGCGCGACCGCATGGTCAAAATTTTTATTAAAGACATTCTTTACGCGGAGGCTGACCGCAATTACTGCAAAATTTACACCGATAATAAAGAATATTTACTTAGCATTCCACTTGGCGTATTCGAAGAGCGCTTGCAGGCGAAGGAATTCATGCGGGTGCACCGATCTTACGTAGTGAATGTGACAAAAATTGACGAACTTAGCGACAATTCTGCTTATTTGATTATCGGCAAGGCGCATGTACCCGTGAGTCGGTCGTATCAAGAGGCCGTACTTCGGCGGCTCAAGCTGTTTTGAATGCAGCAAGCAAGGCTAGCAATACATTTATTGAAAGGTTTATTTACTTCTTTTGAATTTTTAAAACGCTGAAAATAAAATTTTTACAAATAAAAAATAAATACTATTTGATGTTGGAAATAACCGGTACTACTCTGGTGCGTCCGATTGTTTGATGGTGTAACTTCGGTTAATGATGCGGCGTTTGCTGACAAAGTAACTAATCGTACCGCCGATCATGGTGATTGCGCCTAAGGCCAAAAGCGCTATGGCCGCTATATGATAATAATAATCGTCCTTTTTAAATTCGAGAATAGCCATCGCGGTAACTATGAGCGCCAGCCCCGTGCGAAAGAAAGCCAGAAACGTGCGCTGATTAGCCAAATGTGTTCGTTCAACGGCTAATTCATCACGTAAGATAAGCGGCAGCCGCGCTGGTTCGGATGTTGATCGAATACGAAAACGATGTAACATTTTAGTGAATAAATTAAAATATTTTTGAAATAAAAGGTTGATTGTCAGGTTGTTGTGTTATAATAAAATTTAGCAGTTGGTCAAATTAGTTGTTTCGCTTTTCAGATGTCGCAAATCTTAAAAATTTACGACATCTCGTTCGCCATTTTGATTTGCTACTTAAAATCTTATTTAGGTATAATAATTTCCGGCGAAGATTGTAAATCCCGAATAATACCTGTCGAAAAATCGTACACCCAAGCATGCAATTGTGGTGCGCAGCCATTTTGCGCTGCCTTCCGATACACAGAACTTTGGCGAAGATTTTTCATTTGTGCCAGCACATTCAGCTCTACCAAGCGGTTGAAGCGTTCGTGTTCATCATCTATGGCTTGCAGTTCCTGCTGATGCCATTCTATAACGTCTCTAATATTAGCCAGCCAATTATCTATTAGTCCATAATGTTTATTGGACATAGCTGCCTTGATACCACCGCAACCATAATGACCGTATATAATAATGTGGCGTATTTGTAATACTTCTATAGCATATTGTAACACAGATAGGAAATTAAGATCAGCATGTGATACCACATTGGCAATATTGCGATGCACAAAAACCTCGCCTAATTCGGCACCGATTACCACACTTGGCGACACTCGACTGTCGGAACAGCCCAGTATGAGCGCATTCGGGTGCTGCTCCTTTGCTAACAAATCAAAATAGTCAGGATTGCTTTCTCGCTTTTGCTTTGCCCATAGCTGGTTATTGCTCAGGTATTTTTCAATAATAGCATTCATGATATTTGTGTAAAATATTAGGCTGTTGTGAATGTAAAATAGCGCGTTAAAAATCTATTTAAAAATTTGATTTTCAACAATTTGCGACTTTTAAAAAAATTATTGATTATGTTGCAAAGTATATGTTTTGGATAGGCGATTGCGGTGGCGGGCAGCTTCATCACCCTCATAATAATCCATTGCCTCTTGTACGCTCATGAAAAAGTTATCTTCACCGATCGTTTCCAGCAGATGGGCTTTGGCCATGGCATCGCGCACGGGCCCTTTCACTGCGGCAAAAAAAAGCTCCGAACCGGCAGCTTGGAGGTCTTTGGTGATATCCTGCAAGGCATGTAGCGCGCTGCTGTCCATTTTGTTGATACTGGCCGCATCAATAATGATGGCTCGGAGCGCTTTCCCTTTGCGGGCAATTTGTTCTTCGAGCGTATCTCGGAAAAAAGCGATATTAGCGAAATATAATTGTGCATCAAATCTTATAATGAGCACATCGGGGCGTACTTCAAGTTGGCTAAGATCGAAGCGCTCCACATTTCTATAATAACTGGTACCTTTCACCTTGCCGAGTACCGCTACATGGGGGCGGGTCGTTTGATAAATAACCATCGCTAATGACAGTACAACGCCCACGCCAATACCCTGCTCAATACCCAACAAAAGGGTCGCTAAAAAAGTAGCAACCAACATCCAAAAGTCTGTACGATTGATGCGCCACAGATGTAAAGGTTCTTTTATATCAATTAATCCGAACACAGCTACCATGATCACCGAGGCTAATATTGCTTGTGGCAAATAATAAAAAAGTGGGGTGAGAAAAAGTAGTGTAAGCACAATTAGAAAAGCGCTAATGATAGAAGCAATACCCGTCTTGGCGCCTGCCTGATCGTTGACCGCTGTACGCGAAAAGCCGCCTGTAACCGGAAAGGATTGCATCAGCGAACCGCCAATATTAGCTGCTCCCAGCGCAATGAGTTCTTGATTAGAAATAACTTTATAATTTTTGTGTTTTGCCTGAATGGCTTTGGCTACGGCAATGCTTTCCATAAAGCTAACCAACGAAATAGCTAAGGCCACAGGCAGTAAGGTGGTAAATGTTTGGACGTTAAATATCGGCAATGATAAAGATGGTAACCCGCCAGGCACATCACCAACGACCTTTACGCCTTGTGCATCCAACCCTAAGCCCCACACCGCCAGGATGCCAAAAACAACGGCCAGCAAGGGACCAGGAATGGTTTTGCTGATTTTTTTGACGCCCAGAATGAGCAAAATGCCCCCGACACCGATGGCTAAAGTAAATGGGTTGGTATTGCCAATTTGCTGTGCAGCGGCAATTAATATGAGGTGAATATGATGCCCATCAGGAAGTTTTAACCCCATCAAATGCTTGAGTTGGCTTAACCCAATGATAAGCGCTGCTGCTGAAGTGAAACCATTAATAACCGGATGCGACAGAAAATTAACCAAAAAACCCAACCGAAAGACACCTAATAACAGCTGAATGATACCTACCATAAACGCCAACGTGATGGCCAGCGCAATGTACATATCGGTGCTGGCTTCTGCCAATACCCCTATGCCTGCTGCGGTGAGCAATGACACCATGGCTACCGGCCCTACCGCCAGCTGCCTCGAAGTACCCAGCAAAGCATACAACACAAGCGGTACCGTGGAGGCATAAAGCCCATAAATAGGCGGCATACCGGCAATCATGGCATAAGCCATACCCTGCGGAATGAGCATAACGCCTACGGTAAGTCCTGCCGACAAGTCGCCGCGAAGGTCTGCGCGCGTGTAAGTAGGAAGCCACTGCAAAGCGGGTAGAAAGGGTCGGATATTCATAGCAACAATAATTTTGGCAAAGCTATGCCCTTTCCGGCAATGGCACAGTGACGATTATCACGCATCAAGGGCATGCCGCACGCGCTCATCTAAGGGCGATATGGCAGTACCAAAAAAATTAACAAGCAGACCTTGCTCATTTACTAAGTATTTACTGAAGTTCCAATCAGGTTGGCGACGGTTCCAGCCATTGCGAGTAGGATCTGTAAGCCATTGAAAAACAGGGTTTTGTGCAGGTCCTTTCACGACACTACTTTTGGTAGCCAGCGGGAAGGTAACGCCATAATTGACTTGGCAGAACCGTGCGATGTCTTCATCCGTGCCGGGTTCCTGTTTTTTGAAATCATTAGCCGGAAAACCTACGATTATCAATTGTTGTCGGTACTGTTCGTATAATTGTTGCAATTCTTCATATTGGTGCGTGTAGCCGCAGTCAGAAGCAGTATTTACTAAGAGTATTTTTTTGCCCTGCCAATCCGAAAAACGCATTTCCTGACCTCGGTTATCCGTTGTTGTAAGTTGATAAAAAGATTCTACCGGCGGGCGCTGTTCTTTGTTATATAATATGTCACGCTTAGGGCTTGAGTCCTTATTATTGCGCATCAGCCAAGGGTATATCCAGCGCATGATCAATTGTCTGCCAGTCATATTGCATTGTTTTTGTAAAATTATACAATGCAATTGGGCGCATTTTGTTGAAAAAAATCAAGTTGTGCGCAGCAGCACCCCATTTTCCCGCTCCTGATACCGCAAGTGATACACGGAGCGGTACGTTGACGGATCATCAAAATAAGCCTCCAGCGCCTGCAACGTGGGGGCATCCACAAAAGGAAGCAAGGGCTGCTCTACCTTTTGGAATTGCGCAAGAGCCATTTTGAGTTGCTCATCCCATATTGGATAATAGCGATCAAAATCCTCCGGGCGCAGCACTTTTCGGCAGTTGCCTTTGTCGCACACGAGTTCCAGCGGTTCTGTCAGATTGAAAATGCCGTATTCATCTGTGATTTCTTCACCCGGCTGGATGTCGCGTAAAGCAATCTCAAAGCCATAACCTGTGCTCATACTGTTACAATTGCAGCAGTGATTGATGTATTTGGCAAAATCCCAACTGATGATGCGATAACCCCGCTCGTCAATGTATGAATATTTTTCAATAACAGCCTGCATGGCGGGCGGGTGCAACCGATAAGCTTCCGGCGACACTTCCAATTCTAAGCTGTCTTTTACATAAGTAATGGTACCCTGAGGAATATAACTCGTAGCGAATACACCATAGCCTACCCCAGTCCCAATAAACCGCAGTTCCGTATGTGGATGCAGCATAAGATGCGATGTTTTTTAGTTGATGTAATTCGGTTTCATACAACTATTTCAGCCACTTTCAACAAGTAGTAGTCGTGGTTGCCAAAGCTTCGTATGCACAGGGGCTTTATGCTTTGCAACCGGGTAGGAGGATGAACATCGCGTTTGTTTTTATACCATAGAGGTAGCCCTTTTTATTTATAAAAATATGCGTCGCTTGGTCTCAATTGAGATTCAAGTTTACGTAATATTTTGGATATTGTAAAGAAAAATTTTCTGGAAGCAGCAATATTTTTTTGAAATGCTTTTGTATGAAATTTTGATAATGAACCAATTATGTAAAATTAAAATAGCGCCTGGCTTAAAACAACAGTGGAGCGCCTTTTTACAAGACGCCCCGCCGGTTCTTTGCTTTTTTGGATACGTGCATGAGTTATTTCAACTTAACTGAAAGCCTTGTACATACTGGCTATTGGTTTGACGATTAGAAACTAAATCTACATCTAAGCGGCAGCGCTCGAATTGAAGCGCATAAGTCTGCTGCACATGGCTGCGGCTCAAGGGGGCATCTTTGATAACTTGCAGACCAAGGAAATTGCCCACTTCTTCGCGGAAGTTGAGCATGAGTTCCTTTACAATATTCAGGGCGTTGTGCTCGGATTGGGAGTTGAGCAGTCCTACTGTAAGCGCTAATTTGATTTGTCGGATGTTCATGGTGTTTTTATTTTAGTCGGGTTAAAATGGATTGCTTTTTTTGGTTAAATTGTTTGTAATAAAAACTCCAACTGAATGCCAAATGTTGCATCATGATGTTTTAAAATATTGTTAAATTGAATTAAGGTTTTTAACAAAATGATTGAAGCAAAACTCCAGTATTTACTGGGCTTTTTGACATTATCACGACTAAATGCATGCCTGCTTCGACTAAATATACGTGGAAAGCGGGCGCATTGGATTTTTACACCCAATTATGATAACATAATTTTAACAAATCATACTTTAGAGCGGGAAAGCAGGAGGTATTTATTCAATCTAATTGCAACGATTTTAGGTACATGCACGTTATGCCAATAGATATACATCAACACCCGATCAAAGATGAAATGGATTTTGTTATTCTCCTGGTTGCCTTTTTTGCCGATGTGGGCACACGCCCCCAATGCTGTGCAGCCCCCCGTGCAAGCCACCGCTGGCCCGGGCGGCAGTGCCTACGCGCATGAAGAGGTTATTTTCCGTGATTTTGCAAACCAATCCGACGGCTACTGGCTCTTTGAACCGGCAGCTCCGGGCCCCGATTCGGCGCATGTAGTCGTATTTTTGCATGGCTATGGCGCTTACAATCCGATGATTTATGGTGCCTGGATTCGGCATTTGGTACAAC
>CALMSP010000232.1 GCA_937872405.1 uncultured Saprospiraceae bacterium
AGAACCCAAATCTGATCATTTTCGACTTCAAAAACGAATTTTAAACATACTCTAACAATTATAGCTCCCCTCGCCTTCTCACCAATTCTTCCTTGATCTGCTTAGCCTTTTCCTCGGTCAAGTCGTAGTTCCACATTACCCAAATGGCAAGCCCAGCGGTAAAGGCAGGTACTAAAATATCCGCCAACCGCAATCGGGTGAGTGTTTCCACCGTTTGTGCGGTGGCATTCTGGTCGAAGCCCACCAATTTGAGAATTAGCCCACCCAACACTAAGGCCAGCCCTTGCCCAAGCTTTACCATCCACCAATAAATGGCGCCAAAAGTGCCTTCTTTTCTGGGCATACCGTTGTTTAGCTCGTCCAAATCACAAACATCGGCAGTCATACTCATCATTAAAGTAAATAAACCGCCTATACCGAAAACCATAAATGGAATGGGCATAAAAAGTAGCCAGGGGTTGCCAGGATTGAATCCCCACCATTTTAGCGTGTAACCGACTATGGAAATAGCCGTTGATGCAATAAAAGCATTTCGTTTGCCCCATTTATTCGACATCCATGTAATAACCGGAATGATTAAAAACGCTGTACACAACGCACTCACGGTGGAGAACCAAGCGGGCCAAGTACCTGCGCTACCGTAGTCTCCAGTGAACATGTAAAAAACAATAATAAAATAACTAAAAGAAGCAACCATCTGGAAACCATTGAACACTAAAAAAGTAGCACCACAAAGCCTTACAAATGCTCCATTTTTAAAAATTAATATCATATTTTTGATCAGGTTCTTCAAATTTTTCGCCAAATTTTTTAAGGTAAGATCGTCTCGGTTGGTAAGATTGGCTTGATCTATTTCTTTGCAAAATAGTGCTGGCATCAAACCTAAAAATATACAGATGCCTCCTACAATGATTGAAAGCTGCCGAACACCTATCGCCTGCGTTTCAAATAAATTAGGGTTGGCAATAATTACCCAAAACCAAGGCACAATCATCCAAGCAATCTGTCCGATAGTTTGAGAAAACCCCATCAAACGGGTACGCTCGTTATAGTCAAAAGTCATTTCGTAGCCCAATCCGATAAGTGGTGTGGAAAACATCGTGTTACCAATGAGATAGATCATAGAAAATATCAGAAAATACCAGAAATTATACATTTGGGTATTCTCTGAATATAACTGCCACAAAACAGCGAATAAAATGCCGCTCAAAATGGCTCCAGCAAAGATGTATGGCTTTCGGCGCCCAAATCTGGATGTTGTATTATCCGAAATGTAGCCCATGATAGGATCGGTGATAGCATCGAAGAATCGAGGCAAGCCACCAAGCAGCCCCGCCAAAAAGGGGTCCATGCCGAAAGCGGTGAGCAAAAAGAAAGAAAAAACGCCCAAAGAACCCGGCAGCAAATTATTCACCAAATGGCCTGCCCCGAATGCGGCCTTCTGCCCGAGGGGTACTCTATCTTTTGATGGTGTAACGTAAGTGGACATTTTTTTTGATTTTATTATGTTGGTTAGTCGTTAAAAATAATCTTTACGAACCAGGTATTACAAGCGTTTGAATCGCTTTACTTTTTATAAGAAATTCCGTTGAATTTTTACCCAATGAAAGCTGCACTCCTTTTGACGTCTCGGTTGGGTTGAAAATAACAACGGCAATGCTACCATCAGGATTTTGAGCTGCTGTAGTCATCAAGGCTGCATCTGTATTTTCAAATCCGATTCTGACTGCGCCGGGCCGGATAAACCCGCTGAAGTGCGCTAATGTATAATACAAGGGCGTGAAGTACACTTCGTCTTGGTCAGGATCAACGATTACGGGCGCTACGCACCAATTTTTAGCCCAATTGGGCCCACCCTGCCGGTCGAGTACCATGTTCCAATCCACCCAACCGTCCACCCAGTTATTTAGGCAACCAATTATATCGCGGGCATACCGAAACACAGGCACGTACTTCGGGTGCAGGTATTTTTGGTCATCGGGGGCCCAGTCCCAGCCCCAATCGGTAGCTTCTTCGGCCCAGTACCAGGCATCATCTTGCCATCGAGGCACTTCGGCATCTACGCAGGCTTCGGTCTGAATTAAGTGCTTATCGGGCGCTTTATGATAGGCATATTGCAACGCTTCCGGAAAATAATCATAGGTGCTGGCATACCAGTGCACGGCTGTTCCGTCGAAATACGCGCCTATTGCTTCATTTTCAAACAGGACATCCACCCATTTCTTGAGTTCTTCATCACGGTTTTGATCAAATCCCAGAATCTTTACATCGTGTCCATTTTCTTTTAACTTGGGTACTAAATGATTTTTTACAAACCCTGCCATTTCTTGGGGCGTATAATGCATGCTTTCCCAGTTGCTGTCATTGCCCAGGGGTTCATTTTCAACTGTGAGACCCCATATATTAATGCCTTCTGCACGATAAGCCTCTAAATATTTAGAAAAGAATAAAGCCCAAGTATCATAATATTCCGGCAGCAGTTTACCGCCGCGCCAGTCATTGTTGTCCTTCATCCAAGGAGGCGCCGTCCAGGGAGATGCTATAATTTTAAAACCCTCTTCCGAAATAGCCATAGCATCTTTTATCATAGGAATGATGTCGTCTAAGTCCTCTTGTATTGAAAAATGCTTCAGCTCCCGGTCACCAGCTACAGGCGCGTAAGAATAGTTGGTCAGGGAAAAATCGCAAGAGTTGATAGTGGTGCGCGTGAGCGAATACTTAGCGCCAGATGCTCCAAAATATGCCTCCAATATTTTTTGCCGATTTTCTTGGCTTACTTGATTGAGCAAATAGGCGGACGCCTCTGTAAATGCGCCTCCGAATCCAGTAATGGTTTGGAATTGCTCTTGGGGCAAAATAGTTATTTTGGCTTCCACATCAACATCCGAAAACGCCGTCAACTTGGTAAGCTTATTACCGCTTTCGGATGTTTCAAAAATATCCACTTCCCACCTTTGGGGTTGCATACAACTGCCCATAAGCAATATGATGAGTAAATAATACGTGCAATAAATAATGCCTGACCGCATATCGAAAATCTGTTTTATTATTTACTTTTATTAATTTCAAGCGCTTTTTACAACCTAAAATTTTTACAAATCATTAGTTTTTTAAAACTTTAGTTGCCAGCAAAATGATACATGTATCCATGATGAATGATTGGTCTTTCACGCGCCTTAGCCCCAGAATAACTTGATCTACTTTAGTGTTCGTTCTGTAATGGATACGATTATTTGCTTTACGGTTCCGATGCGTTGAAATATGTCTTGACTTATATCCGAACTCAGTTCTAAATTGTTGAAAATCAAAGATTTATCGTTCGAAAAAATAATTTCCAGACTACTTTCATTTGCGATTTTATACATCACAGGTATCTGACAGTATGTAAAACAGAGTGCATTGGCTTCCAGCGAAAGCTGTACTTGCTCCTGACGTATATTGGTATATGCAAAAATCTGAGTGTTTTTTGAAAATGCTTCTTTGCGAAGCAGGCAGGGGTTGAAATACAACTTTCCGGCTTTTACGAACACCCCCAATTCTCCGAAGCGCACCAAAATATCTTCCTTTACCTGCCCCGTCATGCCCGGCTGCTGGGCGCCTCGGTGCTGCGGCGTGTGCGAATAAGGATCGGTTGGAAATGCCCCGTACAATTGTGGCGGCTTGTGCACCCCAATGCCTGCTTGTATTTCATAATAGTGCTCCAAGAGGCGACTGGTGACGGTAGCGTCCGTATTGTATTCTTCCAGCGCTTTCAGGCAGCATTCTTGCACCGCAAGCAGCAACTTGGATACCATATGCCAATAAATAGATCCCAGACCTTCGTAGGAAAAAAAAGTGCCCGATCGGCCTGTAAATGCCTTATGATGAAATATTTTTTCAAAAATATCCAGCAATAGCGTTCGGTCTTGCAGCACAAGATCATGATATTCACTATCGCGCAGTTTATTCAAAGCATTATCGAGATCTTTAGCATTTTTAAAATTGCCATTAAAATGGAAGCCGCCTCGAATGTCGGTTTCTACAATTTGTCGGTTGCCATCGGCTACTAATTTGCGGATCAATGCAGAAGATGATGCGTCTTGTTCCTGCATGATATTTTTTTGTAAAAATCCAGGCAATTTTTTATTAGGATATAATAAATAGCTGTACTGATCTTCCCGAAATAGCGCACTATCTTTAAGCGCATCTAATACCGCCAAAGCCTCCGCAGAATTCAAATATCCAGAACTTAATACCGCCACCTGCCCTTCCAGCATTTCGCTCAGGTGGTCGTAGGCAATACCCGTGTCGTTGACCGCCATCAGGTTGTAAGCATGGTAGAGTTTGTCGGGCCTTTGATTGGCGCGGATCGTATGCTCCATAAAATGAAGGCAGGCCTGCGTAAAGTTTTTTAAAGCCGTTAGCGTTATCGTTCCTTTGGAATTTTGAAAACCATTATTATAAATATGCTGCCGATATTCGGAAGCGGCGCGCCCCATGCGGTCTAATATATGCTTCCGATCTTTATTGCCAATACGCTTTGACAGCAAAGGCGAGTATTCTAAGAGTGTACTTTCAATGTTATGATAAAATATTACCAATTCGCTGGATAAGGTTATACTTTCTACATCATAACCATGTAATATGTTTTGAAAAAATTTCAAAAATCGGTGCAAATAATATAATGTAACCATAGAAATCCCATTACCCACCAAGGCATTATTCGCATCGTTCCACTCCGGCCGCTGCGTGTTCATCCAGATACCGGCTTCAGGAATGAAGTTTGAAATCTTGGATAGTAGGGTTGCTATTATTTTTTCTATAAGATTGACATGATAAATTTGCTGCTCGCCACTAACAAGCAATGCCCCGTCAGCACCCAAGAGGTCGCGCCGATTTCTGATTACGGTATCCCAAGCATGATCAAAGGTGATGGTATCATGCGGATTTTCTAAAAGCTGCTCATAAGGCTTGATGCAGTAAGGAACTGCCGCATACACAAACCATTCTTTATCAAAGTAAAATTGTAGCGCGCCAGGGTCATGTTTTTCTATAATTTCGAGGAATTTCTGCAAATAAATAATTTGATGATCCCCCCAATAACCGATGTACGACCAGGGATTGTCGGGTTCGATGGTTTCCCAGTCGAAGCCGTCTTTGGTCACGCGGTAAGGATTGTACCCATCAAAAGTGGAGGCATTCAGGAATTTGAAAATCATGCCTGTGATAAACGCCGGATAAGCATAAGCCAGCGCCTCCCAATTTTGAAATAAATCGCGCCAGTTGCCTTCATAATCCAATACTTTGGTACCGTCGGTTTCACTTTCGGTATTAATGGAAAAATAATTCCAGGGGCGGCTGGGGTCACCGTGACGGCGGCTAAATTTTAAAGGCAGATACTCCATGCTGAGTCTAATCAAATCAGCGTCTTGGCTCTTGAGGGCTAAGGACTCAAGCGCCGATTGGGCGAAGGCAGGCGCGAGTTGTTCAATGAAATGCTGGTTTCTTGAAACGACTTCTTTATTCGCTTTAGAAAGATACCGGACGAAATCTCCTTTTTCTATTTGATAATTATTGTCGAATATTCCGCCGCGCATAATGTTGAAAAGCACATTGGAAAAATGGCGGGTATCCTCCAGCTTATCTGCTGTACACTGCAGCCCGTCGGCGCTCGCCACGAGTTGCAGTAATTGCACCGTTCCAGCATTGATGTCTTTCTGAAGCTGTTGGTCGAGGTCATTCGCTTCCTGGATCAATTGGCCGAGTTTGATAATCTGCGACTGCGTTTGATTAACATCTGCTGCAATTGTCCAATTCTTAGTGCCACTGCTGGCAATCTGTATCGTTTTGGTCACAAAATAAGCGCCTTTCTCGCCTTTTACATCCTGTTCCTCGTTGACGGGGTGCCCCTTCCGAAAACGGTTTAATTGTAAAGATGAAAGTAAATGTTTTGGCTGGTCGAGTCCTACAGACCAAGCAATATTTGCCTTCAGGGCTTCACTTGGCTCTGCCTTATCCACGATGATAGCACTCAGTGCATAAATGCCGATGCCGGATGCGGATTCTAATTCGCTTCTTTTGTAGGCATCCACCAAGTTGCTGGTTGACTTTTGCAAATCGCTGGGCACGCCATAAGGCATGATATTCTGAATACCGTCTAAAAGTGTGATTTGATAATCACTCGGAGAGGTATTGAGCAGTTGCGCTTTTCTGACAAAACCAAATAGTTTACTCGAATTCCATTGGTAGCGAAAAATCAGTTCTACATCGTGATTAATCTCTTCAAAAATGACGGAATTGCCGTGAATACTTTTATACAGATTTCGGCTAATATTATACTTGTCTGTAAATTTTTCTGAGAAGGGTTCCCAGATTATGATGCCTTCCTGTGTATGAATTTGAAAAATAGATTTACTTCCTGTAATATCAGCTGATTCTGTAATTTTATCATCTGTGTAATAAGGAAATAAGGCGTATTCGGGGTTTTTGCGGCCAGCCGTAAGCCCTCCATTACTTGCAATATACATCCAGTGATTGGAGTCGCTCACAATGCTCATCAAAAAAGGGCGCATGGCATCAATGTTGGAAATTTTATAATAGCTTTCATTTTCATGCACTATCATAATCATTTCCACTGTATTGGTGTCGCTTTTTGAAATCGTTTTATTCACGGCATTCCTGTTAAAATGTGCATAATAATGGCGCGATCGAGGATGATGACATTTAGTTCGCTTTTTGATACACCCGCACGTAGTCAATGGTCATTCTTTGCGGGAATGGGGTGCTAGGAGTCGGAAATCCTACAAAAGTTCCCCCTACCGCTACATTGAAAATTATAAAAAACGGCTGATCATATACCCATTCGCCGGGTACATCGCTGCGTGCGATGCGCTGATACAGAAAATCATTGACAAAGAAGTCAATTTTATCTCGATCCCATTCGATGGCAAACAGATTGTAATCGGTATCAAATCGAGCCTTGCTCAAGCTATAGCCTTTGGTAATTGCGTTACCTGCCGAATAGCCAGGTCCATGTATGGAGCCATGAATGATGTGGGGTTCCTGCCCCCGTAGCTCCATGATGTCTATTTCACCACATTGGGGCCAGCTTACCGTTTCTATATTAGCACCAAGCATCCAGAATGCTGGCCAAAGCCCTGGCCCATAGGGCGTTTTAAGTCGCGCCTCAAAGCGTCCGTACTGCTGTCCAAATAAATCTTGGGTTTTGATTCTTGCAGAGGTGAAGCTACTGCCTGTGCGCAACGCCGTGATTACCAGATTACCTTGCCCGTCCATGGCTACATTTTCGGGTTTATCCGTGTAAACCTGCAATTCTTGATTTCCCCAGCCATTGTCACCGGTTCCAATATCATATGTCCATTTAGTTGCATCCGGTACTTGACCAGCTGCGCCGTTGAATTCGTCACTCCATACCAATTCCCAGTTGCGCTGGTCTAACTTTTGAAAATTGTCTGGGTTGCAGCCCCAAGAGGCGGCTACCAATGATGCAATTGCAAAAAGATATATTATATTCAATTTCATTTTATGCATTTTTTATCTGCGGAAGTAAATATTATCTAAATAAATATCGCCATTGCCTTCAAACTTGAGTTGGATCACATTACTCAAATTAACAGGTGCAAAGGCAGATAAAGGAATATCCACACTCGACCAGCCGGAAGTAGGCACCGTAAGGACAGAGGCGGTTTCAACAGGGCCCGGGCTGATGATGTACACACTGAGCGCATTTGAATTAGCCGTCCAAAAGTCGAGATGCAAAAAGCCCATTCCCGTAATATTTTGAGGGCTGCCAAGCTGAATTCCTTGATAGTTGAGTCCTCCATATCGGAGGGTGTTATTGCCTTGAATGCCTACCTGCGTGACTACAGTAGCCTGCCCCCAGTTAGGATTCAAATCTGTACTGGGTATGGCGGCATAAGAATCACTGAAGACCGAAATGACATTGGCAGCCGGATGCGTAGGCAAAGGAGCCGGATTAGTTGGCGCAAGCGGCGACGAACTGCCATTATAAAAATAAATATTGTCAGCATAAAAACTGGAAATACTATTATTATCATCCACAAAAATGATTTGCGCCAGATTCGCCCGCCCGCTCAATCCAGCAAAACTGGATAACGGAATGTCCAAGCTGATCCACTGCTGCGATTGGGTCGCTGGAATAGTGGTCGTAAATGCACCTGTTCCGCCTGACACAAAATTGACCAATTCGATTTTGAATCGGGCATTGGTAGTCAGTGGATTCGGAAAATAAATATCCAAGTGCAGGTGGGTCATCGAAGTGGCATTTATAGTAGGCGAGCTAAATTGAATGCCGACAAAATTAAAATCTGTATAATGAAGTATTCGATCATTATTCACTGTAAAATCCGCCGAAAGAGTCGTTTGAAAGGGCTGCCAGAACCCATTGTAATAATCAACGGGCACATCATTATAGGCATCACTAAAAATGGAAATCACTTTATCAGGGCTGCGGGTAGGTATCGGGGCGCTTTGAAAATTGCCCAACGACTGGATGGTCAGTGAGCCTTTGGCCGGAACGCCGCCTAAGGTAGCCGTAATTTTGGCGCTACCAGGCCCGCCAACTACCCTAACCACCCCCGATTCACTAACCGTGGCCACGGATTCATTGGATGATGTAAATGTAAAATATGCAGGCGCTACATTTAGCGATTGATTAATACCAGTAGGTAAATTGAAAGTAGAGCTTAAGCCACCAATGGTTTTTGACACCCCAATAAAGGAAGTTTCTACTTGATCCTCTCCATTCAAAATAGCATGTTGTGGATGGGCAAGCGTACCAAGTTTTTCAAATGTCAATTCATCAATCCAAAAAGTGTATCCTCTCCCGTTTTCTGGTCCTTCTGAGTAGAAAAACATACCGCGCTCGGCTGTCAGTTTGGCTGGATCAGGAAGCGGGATGATATATTTTTGCCAATTGGTATTAACCGCCAATCCAGAAATAATAGCCTGATATTTTGAAGCGCCCAAATCATTGCCAAAGCCAATGATATCAATATTAGCTGCTTGCGAGGCTTTTGCCCAAAAGGTTAAGGCATCATATCCGGATAAGTCTCTTCCTACGCTTGTAAAAAAAGCACCACCGGCATAAGCACCTCTGGGGTCGCCTGCATCAGGCACTTCAAACCTCATGGACGCCAAGGAGGTGTTTTTGTAGGTTACCTCGGTGTCCACGTCGAACGCCGTAGGAACAGAACCACCAAAGGCCGCATAATTTAAACCTGGGCTGAAAGCATCAATGAATACTTCCGGATTGGTAGGGTAAGCAGCAGGTTTCAGATCGCTAAGGTCGCGTTCGCAACTTAGCAGGAATAAGCTAAAGAAGCCAATAAATAGGTGCCGCACTGCAATGTTTGTCTTCATCTTTATAGTAGATTTTATTTGCCAATATTTACGAATATATAAGTTCTTATTTCCCACTCATTTCCATTATCAAAGCCAATGATATTAGGATCAGGGACTAAATTACCCGCCCCGGTGATTGTTTGCGTTGGCGAATACCGTGGAGAGAACCGATCGAGGGTACGATAGGCGCCTCGAATGCCAATTCGGGTATCCGGCATGTCAAACCAATCTGGTTTTGCTAAAGATACAGATATATCTGTCATGAGTTGTAATGGAAATGTCAGGTTAAAATCGCGGTGATAATCGTAAGGTCCCCAGTCGTTTACTCGCACAAACGAATTGATTTTAAGCGTTTTATATATGATACGCCCATCTATACCATAGCGACGAATGGTACGTGCATCACTGCCATTGGCTTGTGCATCGCCGGCATACACATTTGCAATCCATCCAAAATGGCTATTCGTTTTAGATACCAATCGGGCATGCACTTCCCATAAATCTCGGGCCGGGGCTGCTCCGGGGAAAGCAAAAGTAGTACGCCCGTCAGGTAAGATACCAATGGCAGCATCCTGCGTGGTTGGCAAATGGCGATATACGAATCCGGCACTAATGGCCAATTTGGCGTCTTCGCTTTTATCACTATCCCAATCATACATCCAGGAGCCAGGGGTGGGGTCGTAAGTAAATAGAATTTCGCCAGCTACTTGCTCGCGGTTGGCTCTTACCACAAAGGGATCTTCCAGAATATTGCGCGGCCTGCCAGGCGCAACCACGTCATTGGGGATGGGGCCTTCTATTGGGCGTTGCCACAAGAAGTTGGGAGCAATTTGAATATTGCCAATCAGATAAGTAAGCCCTGAAAGGAAATTATATTGATTGCCACTACCGCTGTCTTTCAATCTCCAGCCAGTAAAGGTGAGGGTTTGATCTACGCCGCCATTAGCCACTAACCCCATAGCAGCTGATTGTGCGTACCAGTTGAAGCGGCCACCCTTGTACGTCAATTTTATCTTACCGCCAAAAGTATCCTCCACTCTGATTTCATCCTGATACACCTCCAGTTTACCTTCTTCACCTCTTACCGCTTGAAATAGCCTACCCTGAAGCGGTTGGCCACCCCAGATACCACCAACATCCAAGCCAAATCGGCCCAATTCTTGGCTGGCATGAAGGGTAAGTCGGCGGGTTCTGGGTTGAGGTATAGCAAAAGAACTTTCGGTAAGTCCAAGCTGATCGAGGTCTTCATGAAAAACTCCTGTCAACTTTAGTCCGCCCAATTGCTTACCATACTTGAGCAAAAGCGCGGGGTTAGCGCCCCACCATAATTGAGGGCCAAAAGCTACTTTCAAATCCTTGAGCTTTTTTTTGCCTTCTATTTCAAAACCGAAAGGTGCTATGCCATTATAAATATCAATTTGAGGTCCATAATTGGCTTCTGGGTACAGGTTGAAAAAATCGCCTTCATAGCCCCAGTGATAATGCCCTGTACGATAGAACCCCTTGAGATCGAACAGTTTATGATTCCATTCGTAGCTGGCCCGATAAACCTGTATCCGGTTTAGTGACTCTGCCGTGATGCTTCCGTTGGTCGTTGTATTCAATTGAACTGGCCGGCCTCGATTTTCATAAAAAATCTGATCTATAGGATTCTGGGCTACATTACCCAAAACGTTTACCTCTACATTGGCTCTGAAGTTGGCGGTCGGATTGGCCTCCACTCCAATAAAAAAGGACTGCATGTGATCGAAACCCAACTGATTAGGAAAGATATTATTGCCGGGTATAGGATTATTGGGTGTTGATATCAGCGCGCCACCGGTATTGAAGGTAGAAAGTTGGGCGCTGAGTCTGCTTAGACTTACCCTTTTGAGTTTGTCGGTCTCCAGCGCTGCTTTATCCCCTCTGGCTTGCAGGTGGGCATCTACAACTTGAATGCCTGCAAAATGCGCCTGGACAGAACTAAGCGAAGTACCACTCGCATACGGATTCAAGCGATGCACCTCTTTCAATGCATAATACGAAGCTCTTG
>CALMSP010000233.1 GCA_937872405.1 uncultured Saprospiraceae bacterium
GCATACCACCAATGCCCAATAATATTTCTTGCCGCAGGCGATGTTCGTTGTTGCCGCCATATAGTTGGTGGGTCAATCCGCGATCTTCCCAAGCATTTTCAGAAATATCCGTATCCAATAAATAAAGCGAAATGCGCCCCACTTTCAATTCCCACACCTTGGCGAATACCGTGCGCCCCTGTAGTTCTACGGTTATTTTAAGCCATTCGCCATTGGCGTCGCGCACCGGATGCACGGGCATTTGGGTAAACTTCTGTGGCTGATAGTTGTGTATCTGGTCGCCATGCAACGAAATTTCTTGCTGAAAATAACCATAGCGATATAGCAGCCCCACGCCTACCATATTTACATTCATATCGCTTGCTTCCTTAATATAATCACCCGCCAATACGCCCAGACCACCAGAGTACAAGCGCAGAGAAATATGCAACCCATACTCCATGCAAAAATAAGCTATTCGCGGGCTTTGCGGGGGTGGTGTAGCCTGCATATAGGTACGGAAAGATTTTACTACGGCATCCAACTGGCGCATAAAATTGGAATCCGCCATGAGTCGGTCGGCGGTATCGAGGTTCATCTCCTCCAGTAGCGCAATGGGGTTGTAATGCAATTTAGCCCAATTTTTACCAGCAATAGAAGCAAACAAATGGGTGGCATCCTTATTCCAAGACCACCACAGGTTATTAGCCAGTTCTTGCAGGGGCTGCAGGGGTTCTGGCATTTTTGATTCTATGTAAATGCGCTTGAGCTTGACGTTACTATCCTTGAGTTGTCCAACCATGATTGTTATTTTTTAGCAGTAAGCCACTATCTGAATATTGGCAACGCAAAAATAGAATTCTTTCGGAAGGCGCGACTAACGGATTTTGTATTTTTTACACTATGCTGATGAAAAATGCCGGATGGCTTGCAAATACAGAACTGCCCCGTACCTGAAATTATCCGTTTTATACTATAACTTTGCTTACCAGAGCAATAACTTTAATTTTACAAACAAAGTGGATTTTCATTACATTTCAATAATAAATACGCTTTTTTTATTGCTTAACTAATAAAATTTCACAAAAACATGATAGCAACGGACATCATCAACGGCATAGGCGTTAGCCTTATCCTTTGCGCCTTTTTTTTGCAAATGTTCCAGATCGTAAACACTCGAAATACTTGGTATCTTGCACTCAATCTATTGGGTTCTGCTTTGGCGTGCTATGGGTCTTGGCTCATTGGCTCCATACCATTTATAATTTTGGAAGGCACCTGGTGCTTAGTTTCCTTCACCGGATTATGCCGTTTGAAAATGATTCCTGCACACATTTGATGTCATTTTTCGTCTGAAAAGGCACACTTTATACACTTTAATGCGCTGTTGTTCAACATTTTATACAATAAAAAAATTGCACAAACTGGTTTTGAATATTTATGATGGATCACTAAAAATTTATAAAAACCTTAATGTTATTACAATTTTTAAATAAAATTGCCCAACTTAAATTAGCACTACATGATTTGGAAGCAATCATTTACTTTAGAAACCATCAATCAGCTCTCGCAGCGCACCTTGGTAGAGGCGCTGGGTATTGAATTCATTGCTTTTGGCGATGATTATCTCACAGCACGTATGCCCGTGGACGACCGCACGGTACAACCGATGCGCTTGCTACATGGCGGCGCCAGTGCAGCCTTAGCCGAAACCTTAGGCAGCGTAGCCTCCGTAGCTTGCTTAGAAGATGTGGCGCGCTTCATGCCGGTAGGAGTAGAACTCAACGCTAACCATCTGCGCTCCGCAGCATCCGGTTTTGTGCATGGCACGGTCAAGCCCTTTCGCATTGGGCGCAGCCTGCATGTGTGGGGCATTGAAATCAAAGACGAGATGGAGCGGCTTATTTGTGTCAGCCGTTTAACAATTGCCATTGTGCCGCGCAGCAAATAAATGCGTTTTCGGCAAAGTGGTGTATATTACGCGCAAAAATGTCAGGAATGAAAAAATTTTGGAATACGCTTCTCTTTGTCAGCTTAAGCAGCATAGTAGGCGCCCAACTAAACACAACATTACAATCACATATATCTTATCCGTTCGAACTGAGCAACATATGGGGCTGGGTAGCTCCCGATGGTACAGAATATGCCCTTGTGGGGGTGCGCAATGGGGTATCCATTGTGAGCCTTGCCGATCCGCGCAATGCACGCGAAGTAGCCTTTGTACCAGGCGCTTTCTCGCGTTGGCGAGAAATCAAAACTTGGGAGCATTTTGCTTATGTGGTAGTGGACGAACCAGGCACCAGTAATGGCGTGACGGTAATTGATCTGTCGGAATTGCCGCAGCGTATCACCCACTACGAATGGCGCCCCGAAATAGAAGCGCAACAACTGGGCCGATGCCACAATATTTATATTGACGAAAAAGGATTATGCTATCTTACAGGTTGCACCATCAACTCCGGCGGCATTCTTTTTGTAGATGTATTCTCTACGCCTGGCGAGCCAGTGTACCTTGGGAAAGGCCCTGCCATTTATGCCCACGATGTGTATGCTTTGCGCGATACTATGTACAGCTCCGAAATTTATCTGGGCCGGTTGGGTGTTTATGATATAAAAAATTTAAATAATGTACAACTCCTTGCTGCTCAGAATACGCCGTTTCGTTTCACCCATAATGCTTGGCTTTCGGACAACGGCAAGGTGATATATACCACCGACGAACGTGCCAACGCGCCCGTAGCGGCGTATGATATATCCGACCTAACTGATATTAAAGAATTGGCTCAATTCAGAGCTATTTATACCCTCGGCACTGGCGCCATACCACATAATGTGCATGTAAAAGATGATTTTTTATTTATCTCTTATTATACAGCTGGCGGCGTCATTGTAGATGGCTCGCGCCCCAATAACTTAATCGAAATAGCCAATTACGACACGTATCCGGGTGACGGCGGCGGCTTTTTCGGGGCTTGGGGCATCTATCCGTATTTACCTTCCGGCAATGTATTAATATCCGATATTAATACCGGCATGTTTGTAGTAAAACCAGAACTAAAGCGCGCTTGCTTTCTCGAAGGTCGTATCAGCGATGCGCGCACGGGTGCTCCGCTCTTTGATGCTCGAATAGAGATTCTATCCGAACAGCCCAATATGGCTACCAGCAAGCTCGACGGAAATTACAAAACGGGGCAAGTGCTGGCAGGCACCTTTGAGGTGTCTTTTCAAAAAAATGGCTATTTGCCAAAAACCGTAAGTGTCCCCTTACAAAATGGGCAAGTAACCATTCAGGACGTAGCACTCGAACCACTGCCAGCAGTCAGTATAAATGGAAAAGCCATAAGTAGTGTCAATAACATAGGGGTGCCCAATGCCAAAATATTATTGAAAAATGACTTATTTGAATACGAAATTACGGCTAATGCCAATGGTAATTTTAGCCTGAATAATGTAACCGTAGGCACCTATGGATTCTATGCTGGTGCCTGGGGCTACCTGCATCGTTTCGAGCCTGGCGTCTCTGTCAACAACAATCAAACGATCACCATTACCCTTGATCCCGGCTATCAGGATGATTTTATTTTTGACCTTGGCTGGAGCACTGAAATCATAAACGCAACGGCGGGTTTCTGGGAACGCGACGTACCCATTGGCACCTTTTTCAGTGGCGCATTGGCCAATCCAGACCACGACAGCCCGAACGACTTAGGCGAGGCTTGCTACGTAACAGGTAATGGCGGCGGCGGCCCTGGCGATGACGACCTCGACAATGGTATCGTGCGCCTCATCTCTCCACCGATGGATCTGACCAGCTACACCAATCCTGTTGTCTCTTACGAACTTTGGTTTTTTAATGCTGGCGGCAATGGCAATCCCGACGATAGCTTAGTGGTGCGCCTCAGCAATGGAGTGGATACTGTTGTGCTCGAAAAAATTACCGAATCGCGCAGTAGCTGGCGGCCACGTTCGCAATTCCGTGTACGCGATCATATAACCTTATCTGACAATATGACCCTTATCTTCCAAGCCAGTGATTTACCACCCACTGGGCACATCGTAGAAGCCGCTGTGGATGCTGTATTCGTGAAAGAAAGCGAAATAACCCTTACCCGCGATCCGCAATGGCTCCAGGCTCGCTTGCAGGTCTGGCCCAATCCTTTTGCAGAAACGCTACAATTGCAATACACCCTGCCAACGCTCACAACATCCGCTACGCTTTGGATTTACAATTTGTTGGGGCAACCTGTATTGCAAATGCCTTTGCGCGAACAAAGCAACATACTGAATCTTGGAGCACATCTCGATCAGGGCGTTTATTTACTCCAAATTACAAGCGAAGGACAAATGACGCGCCCAATTCGAATTATAAAAATGTAAAATTTTGATTTCAAATAATTGATTATCAGTATTTTAAGCACAAAAAGCGATACACTGCAAAGCGCGTTTGTAAGAAATTATCAATCATCCATTGCTATATGCGTTTAATTTTTTATAAATTTAGCGTTAACGCCGAATAGGTACGTCTCTTATCTTTAAAACGCATGATAGATAAACAACCGCTGGAACTCAACGCTGATTTTCAATATGCCCTCAATGCCATTGAAAAGGAAAACCGCCATTTGTTCATTACCGGACGAGCAGGCACAGGTAAGTCCACGCTGTTGCAATTATTTCGGAATACCACGCGCCGCAAAACCGTTGTGCTGGCACCTACTGGCATTGCCGCACTCAATGTGGGCGGGCAAACGATTCACTCCTTTTTTGGCTTTCCGCCACGCTTTCTATCATTGAATGATATAAAAAAACGACGCGACCGCCGCCTCTATCAAAATTTGGAAGTGCTTGTGATTGATGAAATCTCTATGGTGCGCGCTGATCTGCTGGATAATATAGATTATTTTTTGCGACTCAACCGCGAGAATACTGCTCCTTTTGGTGGCGTGCAGGTCGTCTTTTTTGGCGATTTATTTCAACTGCCGCCAGTCATCGCCTCTGAGGCGGAGCAAGCGCTTTTTCAATTGCAATATGCTTCTCCTTACTTCTTTTCGGCAAAGGTGATGCAAATTTTTAAAGTCGAAACCATTGAATTGCAAAAGGTTTACCGCCAAGAGAATCGGTACTTCCTGCGTCTGCTCGAAGCCGTGCGCCTCAACCGCATCGAATACGACACCCTCGAAGAACTCAATAGCCGCTACCTGCCTGATTTTCAAGCCCAAGATTTTTATATCACCCTTTGTGCCCGCAACAGCCGCGCCGATGCCATCAACCGGCAAGAACTCGACCGCATACCGCTGCCTGCGCAGAGCTACGCTGCTACAGTCACCGGCGAATTCAACCCCAACCTCTACCCTACCGATGCTATTCTACGACTCAAATTGAGTGCACAGGTAATGTTTGTCAAAAACGATCCAAAGCGCCAATTTGTTAATGGCACCATCGGTAAAGTCGTCAAACTGGAAGCAGATGCCATCACGATTATGGTGGAAGAAAACGACCAGCGCCGCTATGTGGAAGTAGAGCCACTTGACTGGGAAATCCTGCGCTATCGCCAAAGCATCACCACCCCCGATGCCATTGAAACCGAGGTAATTGGTACTTTCCGGCAGTATCCATTGCGGCTGGCATGGGCCATTACGATTCACAAATCGCAGGGCAAAACATTCGACAAAGTAATTATTGACCTCGATAGCGGAGCTTTTGAATATGGGCAGACCTACGTAGCCCTCAGCCGATGTCGAACCCTCGAAGGTATCGTTCTTAAACAGCCTATTCGACCAAAGGATATTCTGACAGATGAACGTATTATAGAATTTTATGAGCAAAATTTTTAAAAACAATCCAAAAAATAGTATCTTGCCATCGAAATTTTGAGCAGGAAGCTACGATAATGAAATCTTTTGCTATCTTGACTTTTGTTATTACGACGCAACTTCAAGCAAAACCCTAACTTATTAGAACGACTATGGCTACAAGAATAAAAAAACGGCAAAGAATCCAGAAAGTCCGCGAAGCGCGCGAATCCCGTCGCTTTATGCTAATTGTCATCACTGCTACGCTCATCCTGCTGGTACTGTTGTACCTGCTGTTCTTGAATTCCTAATTCCCGTTTTCACCAACGATGACATCTTCGCCCGCTGACAATCGGCGCCCTTCCGCTGCATTGCTGCTAGAATTGCAGTACCTACCACCCATACAATATTTTGTTTGGCTGCAACAATACGCCATTGTTTACATCGAACAGCAGGAGCACTACATCAAAGGTAGCTACCGCAACCGATGCCATATTGCAGGCGCCAATGGTATGCTCCGGCTTTCCATACCCCTTCAAAAAGGCAAAAACGAACAACAACCCATCCGGCAGACTCGTATCGCCTACAACCAACCCTGGCAAGCCCAACATTGGGAAAGCATTCGATCTGCTTATGGCAGTGCCCCATTCTTTTTATACTATGCCGATGCCCTAGCGCCCTTGTATCAGCAACGTTTCAATTTCCTTTTCGACTGGAACCTGGCGCTGCTGCATACGGTTCTACCTTTGCTTGACATCCACTGTACCATACATTTCACCGATGCCTATTACCCGATCGCTCCTCCAGCGTGGCACGACCTGCGCAACACCATCTCCCCGAAGCAGCAACGCGCCCAACTCGATGCGCATTTCCGCCCTATCCCCTACCCGCAAGTATTTGAGGCAAAGTATCCATTTCTACCTAATCTCAGCATCTTAGACCTCCTGTGCTGCACTGGTCCTGAAGCGCCGCTACTGCTGCAGCAATCCTATGCAGCTATTGAGTGATTATTACGTCATAATGTTTATATTTGGCCGGTTAAAAATGTATTATTTAAATCAAACAAAAGCATTGTTATTGCAAAATATTTAATTTTGACAAAAAATTCATTACAAACTATAAATGGTATTCTATGAAACGAATAATCCAATTGCTATGTGTGTGCTGGATGGTTCAGGCTGCCGCACAAGACCTTAGCCAGTCGCCCTGGCACATCCAGGCTACGAATATTGATCCGAATAATTATTTTGGCATCACGGTGGCCAATGGTATGA
>CALMSP010000234.1 GCA_937872405.1 uncultured Saprospiraceae bacterium
CAACAAAAAAGCAGCCCTATTGATGGAATCGTTAGCCGCTACAATGGCTGAACAACGTTTTGCCGCTTTGCGAAGGCGGGAATTAATAGTCCAAAACTTTCAAATTAGAACAAATGAACGATAATAGCACAAAACTTCAAGATAGCACATCAGCCCCGCTTTTGCAAAACGGCTGTTACCAGCATGTGCCTGTTTTGATGTCATTCTCTGGCGGTAGAAGTTCTGCTCTTGCTATGCGAATATTGACATTAGAAAAGCTGCCTGAAAATATGATAATTCTCTTTGCAAACACAGGGAAAGAAAAAACAAAAACACTTGATTTCGTGAATGAGTGTTCTGTTAGATGGAATCTGCCTATAATATGGATAGAAGCTGATTTTAAAGAGAAAAAAGAAGGAATGACACAAAGGGCGCAGATAGGTTTTAAAGTTGTAACATACCAAACAGCAAGCCGAAATAGGGAGCCATTTGAAGAAATGATTAAAAGATTTGGGCTGCCAAATAGAATGGTAAGATTTTGCACAGAGTATTTAAAGAAAATACCAATGTTCCGATATATGAATAGCTTAGGATATGAAGAATGGGACACGGTTATGGGCATTAGATACGATGAGCCAACAAGGGTAATAAAAAATAAAGGCTCAATAATGCCACTTGTAGGCGCAAAAATTACAAGTAAAATGGTTCGTGAGTTTTGGGCTAAACAACCTTTTGATTTACAGCTAAAAGATTATCAAGGGAATTGTGATTTGTGCCATTTGAAAAGCGAAAGAAAAAGAAAAACTATATTAAACGAAAACCCAGAAATAGCAGAATGGTGGAGTAAAATGGAAAATATGACTGGCAGCACATTTCAAAATGGTATGCCTGTTGAAAAATTACTTCAACTTTCGCAAGGTCGAAATTTTGTCAAAGTGTTAGATGGATATGAAAAAAGTCAAATGCAACCAGAGTTATTTGGAGATGATTTGGAAATATCTTGTTATTGCGGAGACTGATTTTGGCATTGCTGGTAACGTTTGTATTGACGCACCTGCTCGTGTTAAGTTGCTTACAACGAGCACTTTAAAATTTCGAATTTTGTACTATCCTTCAAGCAACCAGCGAAAAACAAATTCAAAAGCTATAGAGAATATGGCATAATAAATAAAAAATGCTGCTACGGCGTGTATAGGTTTTCGCTGTGTCACTATTGCTACTCCCGCCGATATAAGGATAATCATCAGACACTTGGCAAAATGCCACGCGTCGGTCAAAAATACCAAAGCGGTCTTGGCAAACGGAAACGCCGGTCGAGCGTCATTGGGCCAGTTTTTGTATTTATTGCGCCAGCTTACTGCTGGATTCCACCAGTCATGTGATTTGCCAAGCAGTATTTCGCCTTTTCGGGGAAATATGCTGCTGCTGTAATGAAATTGTAGCTTGTCCATTACTGCATTACAAAATGCGGCAGCAATGATAAATGCACCCGCGAGGATTAATTTTTTCCAGTTCATTCTTTAATTATTACTTTTGTGTTGTCATCAAATCTTAATTCAAAAATTAAGCTTTTGCCTTTTGCGTAAGCACGTACAGCCGTTGCCAGCTTATCTTTATCCGACTTTTTCGCGCGCAAAAGAATCCTTTTGCCGCGTTTTTCTGCTGCTTGTAGCCGCTCTTCAAGTTCGGTTAGGTCATCTAAATTTATAAACACCCATAGCCTACCAGCGCGTGCCGCGTCGGGATTGTCTTGTATTGTTTTTGATGGCAGCAGCTCGATTGGTTCCCCTTCCCTTGCTAGTAAGTTTCCTATTACGACATTGTCGGGACGCCGGTCGCTATCATGTTGCTTGCTTACTACTAAGTAGCCGCCTGTAGGTTTGTCAAAGTGTAGGCGTTCCCATGTTTCGTCGTAGTTATTATATACTAATTCAGAAGTGGACTTGAGCAAACGTTCTTTTTGTGCGTCGGGCATGTTCTTCCAGTATGGGTGATCGTTGCCGAATAGTTCCGCCGTTTTTGCGGGGTTGTTGCGGAAGATGGGCGGCACTTGCTCCTCGTTTGGCTCAAGGAAGTTGTCAGCTGTTTCCGGCCCGGCGGTCTGAATGATGTCGCAGCGGCAGTTCCAGCCGTTGGGCGGGTAGAAGGTATCCCAGTAGGGGTCATCTACGTGCTTTGTAACACCTTCTAATACTTTGTGTGCTTCACGAACTCTTTCGTCCTCTTGTGTTACATAAGTGAGAAATGGCAGCACGTCTTTGTTGCGCTGAAACTGCTGCCACTTCGCCGCAGTCTGCCCGGTTGCTACGGCTGTCTGGTATTCTGCGCGGAGCCATGGCTCGTAGTAGTTTTGGGAAATCGTTTCGGCGATGGCTTTGAACTGTTCCCACTCTCGCAAGTTGCCGTTTTCATCCACCAGCGCATCCACCATGTCCTTGATGTTGGCGTGGTTCTTGAATGCGGCGAACACGTAGATGTTGCGCTGGAGCTGGGCGGCCAGCTCCCAGTCGGTAGCGTTGCGGTAAGAGATACTGGAAAGGTCTTCGCCCCAGCCTTCCTGCAGGGCTTGCTGCAGCTCGCGGTTGAAGTGTGCCCATGCCTGCGGTTGGAGGTCGCCCTCCTTAAGCTTTCGATCATGCACATTGCGGGCGGCTTGCTCGATCAGCTTGCGCACATCAATACCGAGCGCGAGCTCGGCGCCATGCCCATGCTCGCAACAGCCTATACCATATATATATGGTGTGCCGCTCAGCTCATGCTTTTTTTTTTGCGCGCTCAGCTCGCCGGGCGGGGTAGGGTCGTCCTGGTTGTCCATCGTATCAGTCATCTCGCTGTCTTCCAGCAAGTCGAGGTACTGAAATTCTACGCCTTCCAGCGGGTAGCCGTGGCGCACCAGGAATGGCATCAGCTTCTCGTTGATGTGATTTTGGATGCGCAGCATCCGCGCCTTTGTGTAAGTGTTTAAAATGCGCTCGTGCACTTCCGCCGAGCCCACAAAGCTTTTCTCCTCGGTGGTGCCCGTCTGCCCGTTCACCAAGATAGACATGCCACGGTCCATCCGATCCGCTAGGCTCTCGAAGCTTTGGTAGGTGTAGGAGGCAAAGGATTCCAGCATCTGCACGTCGTCCTGGTCGTCGAAGATTGCCCACGAATTGCTGCCAAACTCAGCGGCCATCTTCGCTTTTTCGTCTATTTCTTCCTTGTTGCGGCTTGCTGTCTTGATCGCCAAGAATGGCATCCCATACTTTTCATTGCGCCTGCTCCAGTCCACCATGGCATACTCCTTTCGGATAGCCAGCTTGCTCAACACTTTTAGCAAGCCCAGGTCTTCCGGCTCGCCGATTTCAAGAAGGAACTCTTCGTAAGGCTGTTCCCGGTAGGGGATGCCGTCCTCATCGTGCTCAAACACGACCACCAGCCCATATTCGGGCCTCACATGGATGCGGGGCACCAGCATCACCCGCGTAAACTCGCCGGCTTCATTCTTCCGCCCATCAAACTCGACGAGACTATGCCCCCACAACTCGGCATCTACGCAGTGGCGAATGTAATTAAGCATCCACGGGCGTTCCAGCAGCGCCTTTTCATCTTCCAGCTCCTGCCCGTTGCGCATCAGTTTGAAATCGGCCATCTGTACGGTGAAGTGTGCCGTGCGCACCTGTCCGAGCAAGTGGTCGTCTTCCATGGCTCGATGATAGACCCGGTACAGTTCGTTGCGCCGAGGCCGCAACACGTACTCGGCGCTCTCCACGGCGCGCTTCCAGATGCGCATCTCCATCTCTACGCGCGACTGGAATTGTCTCACGATGTTTTTGATTACCCCTTTGGGGGTGGGGTCGAAATCCGGGCGCGTAGCAGCGAGCTCACGGCTGGGATTTGTGCGCAGTTGCGACAATCTGTTTGATGCTTCTTGAAACAGATTGCGTATGTTGCTCCAGGAAAGATTGCTCCAAATACTCATGATTGCATATTTGCGTTTTAAGCCACTTTTTTTTGTTTTAAGCACAAATACTCGCTTCAAACAAAATATTTCAACCTGCGAGAAGTTGAAAGGTACTTGAAAGGGGTTTAGCTTTCATGTTCACGTGCGCGGACGCTGCCCCAGCGGAATTTTGTGGTAACAGCCCCATCTGAAGAGGTTTTACGGGGCAGATTGACCGAAAGCTTTCCATCTGAAATATCGCGCAGCATCTCGATGGCATCGTCATAGTTTTTCACGACACGCTCGGGCGTGAGCTTGTCGGGCACACGCTCATACAGGTAGTAGATAGCCAGCACGATACACCAGCGCAATACTTGGCTGGGCCGGTTGCTGCCTGATGCACTAAAGATGGCATCTACATCATACCACTGGTGCAGAGCATCCTTTACAGTTTGGATAGCGGTAAGCTCCGCGCTTTCGAGCGCCACGTTATCGTTATCGATAATCATGGTGAGGTGTGCATCGCGTACATAGGGTTTGTAGTCGGTAGTTACGATAAAGTTGCTCATCGGTCATTTTTTTTGCGGTACTTGCCTACCCTGCCCCGGAAGGAGCTGGAGCGCCCGCGCTTTTGCAAATAAAATATGCCGCCCTCTAAAGCATCCGGGGCGTCATCGTGCCCGAAGGGGAAGGCTAGTAATTGATCCTTGAGGGTTTGGAAGTCTCCATCTGTGCGCATCTTCTCGTCAAACCCGATTAGCCCGCGCTCGAACAGCGGGCTAAGGTTTTCGATGCGGGTGTATTTGTCCGGTTTGCTGCGCTTGTCGGGGCGGATGGGCAAGGCAAAGCCGCGCTCTTCGCCGGTGCGGGCGAACTCGTCGAGCAGCAAGTCTTGCAGCATGTTCGCCTCGATGTAGTACTGGGCACGGCTTTCCAGCTCCTGGTACAAGTCGTAGAAGACGTTGACCATGGCGCTGGCGCTGCCTTGGCGCACCCAGGCGCGTTTCACATCTATCTGTAAACCCTTCTTGCCAATGGCAAGGATGGCTTTGTAATCGCTGTCTTTGGTATCCTTCCAACTCGGGTCGCAATACACAACGATGTCGTCGTATTGGCTCCAGTGCCGCGTCTTTCTCCATACGATCCAGTCATTTTTAAAGACCAGCCCTTCCTCAATGTGCTCGTGGAAGTACTCGCGCCGGCTAGAGCGGAAGCCCATCACTTCCATCTTGTCGAGGAGCTGCTTGAGGGTGTAGCGCTCTTTCCAAGCAGGCTGCCCGGTTTTAGCGTCTGCTTTGCGGTGCCGCTTATCCTCGATGGCATACACCTTGATGTGGATAATGCCCGAGCGCTTAGGGTCTCCCGGCTCCACGTCTCCCACCAAATGTGCCAGGATACTCTTTTTGTGGATGCGGTTGCCTGCCACCACCAGGCGGGCGCCCTGAATAGAGAGGGCGCCATACAAATCTTCGATAACCCAATCCACGGTGTCCTTCACTCGTTGCTCATTGCGCACGATTACTTTGTCATCGATGTCGTCCACCACCGCATAGTTGGGGCGGCGTGCTGCCTTGCGGATACCGCGCGGGCTTTGCCCCCGCCCGAACGCCCAGAACCCGATGCCATCGCTGGTAGCGAACTGCCCGGACTGCCAGTCGCCCAGGGTGACTAAATTGCCGTAGTCGTTGATCCATAATCTGTTTGCCTCGAACTGGGCTTGGATGTCGCTCAGCAGCGTGATGGCTTTGTCTTGCGTAGCGCTGGCAGTTACCATGCCAGTTAGCTCGCCACGGGCATAGAGGAAAAGCGGCATCATAATATTGGCGAAAACGCTTTTGGCATGTTCGCGCGCCCACTCCAGTACCGCGAAGCAGTTTTGTGTAGCGGTGATTTCCTTAGCCGCTTTGATGTGGAACCATGCGAAGTCGGCATCCATGTAGTGCGGGAAGTAGTACTTGCAAAAGGCAGTAAAGTCTTTTTTTAGCAGCTCAATCCTATTACGTTTTTGTACCTCTGTTTCTTTTACACGCACTTCGGTTTGGTTGCGTATTCGCTCACAAATATCAAGCCATTCCTTGTATGCTCGTTGCTCATCCGGTTTCAGCTTTGCATTCATCAGGAATGTATTTTGTGTATTTCGTTCAAATAGATATCAACGTGCTGCGCGAGTTGCTTGGCAAGGACTATGTCTTGTTGTTCAACATACTCCGTAAACTTTTTTAGGATAGTTACATTTGTCTTGAAATTGTTAAAATCCTGTTTTATTGCGCCTAGGGCTTTGGTGATTCCATCAAAGTATCCGTTTGGGAGAAGTTCCATGCTCCCCTGTTCCTCCATTTCCTCTTTAATATGTTTAAGCGCTCTAACTTGATACTCTGCTATTTCTTTGAGATTAGAAACGATATTATCATCTAAGAAGGTATCTCGTATCTTCTTGCCTTTCCAGTCGTGTTCGCGTGCCCATTTTCCAATGGTATTTTCAGACAAATGTAGTATCCGTGCAATATCTTTTTGGCTGTGCCCGGCAGCGAATAAATCCCATGCGGCTTTGTGTTTTGTGTTGCCCGACATGCTTTTTTGTTGCAAAAATCGGTCAAATTGTAATCGTAATCAATGCTAATTTTTTTATTAATATGTTTGATTATCATGTTGATAGCGTTTTTTTTTTACTGTATTTGTCGCTCTTGCATAGCTGAAAAAGGCGCTGCATTTTTGTCTCACAATTTATTAGGAAACAATTATGGATTTTATCATTTGTACGCCAGAGGTTAACCGCTACAACTACCGGGTTTTGCCCGAAGGCGTTCGCATGGGCAATTTTTTGAAGAACCCAGTGGCGCTTTGGATGCATGACCACAACAAGCTGCCGGTGGGCAGATGGGAAAACCTCCGCATTGAGGGCGGCAACCTAATCGGTACGGCAGTATTTGCGGGCGATGAGCATGGGCAACGGCTGAAGCAGCTTGCTGAAGAGCGCATTATCAGCGCGGTCAGCATGGGTTTTATCCCTATCGCTCACAGCGATGATTCAGATTTGGCTATGCCGGGGCAACGCTATGCGACGGTGACCGAGGCAGAGCTTTACGAAATCAGCTTTGTGACCGTGCCCGGCAACCCTGGAGCGGTGCGGCTCATGCAGCTTAGCAACAACGGCGCTGGCGATGCAGATGTGACAATCCTTCCTCCTGTCAAACAAAATCTTACGAAGATGAACGAGAAATTCCTTCAGGCCCTTGGCCTGGGCGCAAAGGCTGGCGAAGACGCCGCACTGGCGGCTATACAAAAGCTGAAGGCTGATGCTGTGTCGGCGCTGATGGCCGCCGGGCGCGCAAAAGGCATCGTGACGGACGAGAACGAGGCGCACTATTCCCGCTTGGCTGCTGCCGATTTGGATGCAGTGAACCAGCTCTTCAGCTTGAGCGCTGTCCCTGCCGCCGCCGCCAAGCAGGAAACCAAGTCGGAAACCAAGCCGGAAACCAAGCCGGAAACCAAGCCGGATGCTGGATATGTATCGCTGACGCAAGCGCTGCAAGTATTGGCGAGCAAGAAAATCGCTGAAGACCCGCAAGCGGCTTGGAGCTTCGACGACTGGAGCAAGAACAACCCGGCTGGATTGCTGGCGATGAAGAAGACCGACCCCGATCGCTACGCGGCACTGGCTGCCGCCAAAGCTGCCGCGGCTGGCGTGGCGTAAGCGCCGCTTGAACTGTATTCAAGAATCATTCAAACGACCTAAAAATGGCAAATACGACCAATCCGGTTTTCCCCTTCGGGGCGGCCTCGAAAAAAACGCTGGCTAGCGCGGCAACCCTGGCGGCTGGCATAAACAACACGGTGACCATCATCGAGGTGGCTCTGGAAATCGCCGCGACGCTCAATCTCACCGTTGATTCCGAGACCCGCGTGGGCTCGCTGCTCTTCGTGAAGGTCGGCAGCGACGGCACTGCCCGCAACCTAACGCCCGGCACTGGCATGACCGGCACAGCAGTAGCGGGCACAATCAACAAGACGAAGGTGGCGACCTACGTCTATGACGGCAGCACCTTCGTGCATACCGGAACGCAGCAAATCGACTAAGCCGCCGTGCTCAGTCTGTGTGAATAGCAATGATTATTTGACCACGAAAATCTAAGCAAATGCCTACTTTGCAAACTGAAGTATGGGTGGCGGACATAAAAGAAAAATTGTTCCCCTCAAACGCCTTTCAGGCGCAAGCACTCGATGATAGCATGTTCGTCAGCAACCGCTACGTCAATCTCGCGAACGCTGGCAACCTGCCACGGGTAAAGCGCAACCGCACGACAATCCCGGCAGTGATGACCAAGCGTAACGACGAAGCGATCAACTACATGGTGCATGAGTTCACCAGCGACCCGACGCCCATCCAAGACATCGAGGAGATTGAAACCGCCTACAACAAACGCCAGTCGGTGCTGAAGGGGCATATCGATATGCAGAACCTAAAGATGGCTAATTGGTGCCAGTACGCATGGGCTGCCACTCAGAGCGCCAACATCATCCGTACAACAGGCTCTACCCGCGCGGCGGTGATCCCCGGCGCTACTGGCAACCGGAAAGCCATCACCCTGAGCGACATCTTCCGAGCCAAGGGTATCTTGGACGACATGGATGTGCCCGAAGAGGGCCGCGTGATGCTCATTCCCGCCTATATGTACAACGACTTGCTGGCTGCAGAGAAGACCTCTTTGGTCAATTTGCAGACCACCGGCGAGAGCGTGGTGCAGCAAGGCGAGTTCATCCGCCTGCTCGGTTTTCAAATCTTCAAGCGCGGCAAGCGCAACGTGCTCTCGTACACCAACGCGGGTACTCCGGTTCCGCGTATTGCGACGAACAATGAAGATGAAGAATATTCTACGTTGACGGCTGCAAACGCTGCTGTGTTGTTCTGGCATCCCGACTTTGTACGGCGGGCTCTGGGCACCATCAAGGTCTATTACAACGAAGACGATCCGACTCTGTTCGGCAGCGTTTTCTCAACCATGGCCCGCGCTGGCGCGCGTAAAGCGTACAGTGACGAGACCGGCGTGGTAGCACTGGTAGAAGAGGCATAAAATGTGGACATCTTTAAAGGCAGCCTTGACAAATATACTGCTTGAGATAGCGCAGAAACAAGGTTTTACTGTTGCACTGCTTTTAATTGCCTGTGGTTTTTTGTACAATATGATGATTGATGAAAAGCAAATAAGAGAAAAGCAAATGCTACAGTTGCAACAGCAAATACAAGAATGTCACCTTCAAGTGATTGAATATTATCGAGAAGAAAAAAGACGAAGCGACGATATTATTAATCGTAACTCTAATATTTTAGAGCGACTTGAACAACGAATAAGATACTGATGAGCATCGAAGATTTTTTTAAACAATATCCGAATGCCCAGGGCGTGTGGCAGGCTGGCGACCAGCTTTTTTTCAAGCGCGCGGAAGCCCTGGCCCGCCGATACGCTAATGCCTACGGCGTAGAACTGAAGTGGGTGGAACGCCCCCAGCCTGCGCCTAGGTCGAGCGGGAAAAAAGACGTAAACGATGGCACTGAATGATGTAAGATTCGTGACAACTGCCGGCGGCCTTGGCCGGCTCCCTGCCGAAAAGGACTACGTGAGCGCAATCATCATGTCGCTGGCTGCTACGCCTGCTGGCTGGACGGACGACTTGGGCAAAAAGTACTTCAGCCTGGCAGAAGCGGAAGCGGACGGCATTCTGGAGGGGACGGCAAACTTTGGGCTGCTCTGGTACTTCATCCGCGAGTTTTTCCGGGTGGCTGGCGCAAGCGAGCTGTACGTAGTGGATGCGGCCGACAGCGGTTTCAACGCGCAGAACTTCTTTGCCCTCACCGGGGGCGACGTAAGGCAGGCAGCTTGGTACACGGCTACCGCCAACGCGGCAATCGCTACGCAAGTGGGCACCATCAAGACGTTTGCCAACGCGCTCGATGCGCTGAAAGCGCCGCTCTTTGTGCTGACCAACGTGAAGGACGAAGTCACTGCAATTGACGGCACGTCTCAAACCGACTTGGCCGCAGCTGCTGCCGAGATGGTGGCGGTGCTGATAAGCGGCGATGCGACTGGCAAGGGCTTCGCCCTGGCGGACGACATAAGCGTGAACTATGTGCCCGCCTTGGGCGCGGTGCTTGGGCAGATGGCAAAGACCAAGGTGGGCAACAGCATCGGCTGGGTAGCGCAAAGCAACTTGGCTGGCAGCGGCGAGCTGACCGATACGGTTTTCTACGACGGGCAGACCTACAACCAAGTGGCGGATTCCATCAAGGACACCTTGCAGTCAAAACGGTACTTGTTCCTGCGCCGCTACCCGGCGGTAGCTGGCACATACGTCAACCTCGACGTGACCGCCACGGCTGCCACGAGCGATCTAAGCCGTATCCGCAACGTGCGCACTTTGCACAAAGCAAAGCGCGTGCTCTACACCGCCCTAGCGCCAGAGCTGCAACGCCCGCTGCAAGTGGACGCTGATGGCCGGCTGAGCGCCGACACGGTCAAGTACTTCGAGAACGTAGCCAGCCGACCGCTCGACCGTATGGTCGCGGCCGCCGAGCTGAGCAACTTCTTGGTCATCATAGACCCGGAACAGGACGTACTGGCGACTGACCTGCTGAATATTCAAGTGAAACTGCAACCGCTTGGCGCCGCCGAGACTATAACCGTCACGATTGGCTTTGAGGCGCAACTGCAATAAATATTATATCATGGTTTTGAGATTTTTGGTATTCTTATTTTTATTCGTCTTGGTGAATCTGGGTTTGAGCGCCCAGGTTCGCCCAGATTTTTTTGTAGAGGAAATCACCCCAAATACTGATAATTTCGAGGTCTATTCGCAGAAAGGCGGCGTAAATCGCCGCGCGAGTTTAGCAAATTTAAGAAAGTACTTTGGTGCTGAGATTGTAACTGGCAGCACGCCAAACTTGTCAGGTAATGGCCAAAGCTTGCGCAATAAGGTTGTTTTAGTCTTGCCAGACAGTCTTGCGTATTTCGTTGACTGGAAGGGAGATGCTGTAAAGCTCGGCGGCGGCATTAATACAGGCGGCGGCGGTGCAGAAGTTGATACATTATATTTAAATACAACGAAAGACACTTTGTTTCTTGTAGTTGGATTAGATGTGTTTTTTGCCGTTTTCGATTACGCCAGCCCGACTAACGTTTCGGATTTACGCACAGAATTGTTAGACAGTTTGGCGCTGGATTTAGACAGGGATTCTACAAACGAGCTGCCGGCTTTTTTTTACCTTCCAAGTGTTGCCGACAGCGCCTCTGTTTCTTCCCCGAAGCGCGGCGATTACATAATCCCGGAAGACGAATGTCAAGTGCGCGCGATTTGGACAGGATTCGGCTGGGACGTAATTACTGGCGTCGTGCAGACGGAAGTAAATGTCGTAGCATCGGGGTATTACGGGACTGGCTCGGCGTACAATGTGCAGCGCACAGAAAGTATTGTAATAGAAGAGCTTGCGACGGATAGCGTCGCGCTGCGAAGTCTAATAGTAAACGAGACGGAATTAATCCCCGGCAAGCTATTGTATGTGCAGGATGCTTGCAGCCTGGTGCGGTTAGACACACTAATTACGAACAACACTGCAGCGGCTGTAAGCTTGTATAATAACAATAGCGATTGCAGTGTAGCGGCTTTTATGTCGCACACTTTCGATATTACATTTAATACGCTGTCTTACGCGACAGACAGTAGTAATGTGCAGCGTAGTGCAGTTTCGTTCGCGCAAAAAACGCAAACCTCCGACGTGTATTTTTTTAAGTTTGCCAGCCTGCTTAATATAGACAGCATAACGACAGACAATGCCTCGTTTTTGTTGTCGCAAAACGCCGATACGCTGTTTGTCGAGGTCTTGCCGACAACGAGCAATGTTGGCGGAAACCTTATTTTCGACTTTTGTAATTTGCAAACATCGCAATTTCGCATTCGTTTCGACACGCTACTTAATACGATTTCGTTCGTAGCGAGTGCATTTACGGAGACGGGAGTAGAAAACAGAGTTGCAAAATATGTCGGGCAAAGAACGTTTGCGCCGTCGGGCATAATAGACAACAATAATAGAACGGTTTTCGACCGCCCGATAAACTTGCCGAATTTTAACGCATCGCCCATCGTCGGCGATATCTGGCGAAATAGCGCAGGTACGTATTTGCAGTACAGGAATGCGGCGGGGGTGAGTAGGGAATTAAGTCCGCGGTTCTGGAGCGAGAGCGGAGATGAGATAAGTAGGGTAGGAAGAATAAATGTAGATGTGCTATCAGGAAGTGCATTCAGATTTTCGCTTGGAAACAATAGTTCAAATAAATACTTAACTTTTTACGAAGACTCAAGTGTTACTACTAATACTGGCGTTCTTCAGTTTGAATATAATTCAAGCATTAGCGCAAATGTAATTCGACTGAGCGAAAGCGGTCGTTATTTTGATATAATATCAACTGCTGATGCAAAAAGGCTTGAAATAAGAAATTCGATCTCTAACTACGCGGATAGCTATTTTTATCCTAACGTTCGAACTGCTGTTCGACCTGGTCTTTTTATGAGAAGATTTGACACGAGCAGCGGTCTTGAAACAACTTTTAACACATACACATCAATGGAAGGCATATCTGTAATTTACACAACAGGAGGAAACACATCATCAGGAGATGTGCATATTTCAACAAGAAACAGCAGTGCAATTTCAGGAGATAATAATTTTCAAAAACGCGTGACATTTGACCACCAGGGAAATACAATTTTACATACGCCTACTGGAGTATTAAAAATAAATGTAGGCACAACTGCGCAAGCCCCCGCAACGAAGCAGTTCGGGCAGCTACGCGGCAACAGCACAACAGGCAGATACACCGCAGTAGCAAGCGACAACACGACAGTTAATAACATAACAACCGACAATGTTTTGTCGGATAGCTTGCAACGGCAGCGCACCTATGCACTTGTAAGCCAAACCGGCGTAGATACTACTGCTGCGGATGCCTTACAAGCGATTAATAAGCTATCCCTAAATGCAGCGAGCCGAAATTTTACAATTACGGGCGACAGTGCTTTTGTAGTCGCGGTCGCAGGTGTGTACCGAATAGACGGAAAATGCCGAAGTGCCGCACCGGGCGCAATAGGGGATTATGTACACACGTTCGAGGTGCACGTAAATAATGTCGCGGTAAACAGTACGATTTTAAGCGTAACGACTAATGCCGGCGGGCAGCAATTTCCATCCGCTGGATTTGCTACCTTAGCGGCGAGCGATATTGTAAAATTTAAAATCGCTGCTGGCTTCGAGCAGATTATTACGACGCAGCAGTGCAGCTTTATTGTAGAATTATTAAAACCTAATTAATATGTACAAAGCAAAATGCTTTTCCTTGTTCCTATTCTGTGTCTTGTCTGCCGCCCTCGGATGCGCACAAGCAATAGACACTACTTTTACGACCTACACGCCGGTAAACGATAGCGTGTACCAGGTGCGCACGACTACCGTTTACGCCGCGAATCCCGCGCTGGGCGGAGTGCAAGAAACCAGCGTACAGACTAAATTTATATCTACTTCCGAAATTTTAAGCCAGGCGTGGCTGCCAGCATGGGAACAGTTAGAAAGGCGAGCGCAGGCAAAAATTGTCTTGTTGGAAGATACAAAATTTTTACAATCTTTTACCCGCGCCGATGCGGCAATTAGAACGATTTCCGCGAACGCGAAAAACTATTTTTCGATTTCGTTAGAACAGAGCGGGTTGAACTTTGTAAATGTCGCTTACAATCTTCGCACCAGTACCGGTGCTACGAATCGCGTCGTTTTTAATAGTTCGGGCGTGGCGACTATCGGCGGCATACAGGTGCAATTGCTTATCTTGTCTCCAAGCAGCATCCGCCTTCGTACCGGCGCGACGGAAGTAGAATTATTTCAGTTCCAATCGGGGCATTGGCGCTCGGAAGATGGGCGAACAAGGTTGGTGAGGATTTCTTAGATTAGTCAAAAAAAAAGCAAAATGGCATTTCAACCACTTGTAAACGGCACGGCTTATTCATGGAGTCAAATTATCGTTAACATCCTCGGCATCCCGGTAGCGGGCGTCACGGGCGTCAGCTACACTGAAGAGCAGGAGATGCAAGACAACTACGGCGCAGGCAACCGCCCGGTGAGCAGGGGTTACGGCAACATTACTACCGAGGGCAGCGTGACGCTGCACATGGAAGAGGTGGAGGCGCTCCAGGCTGCGATAAGCACTGGACGTCTGCAAGACATTCCTGAGTTTGACATCGTGGTGGCATTCCTTCCCGAGGGCGGGGTAATCACCACCCACACCTTGAAAAATTGCCGCTTCAAGACGAACGGAAGGGACCTCGAACAAAATCAAATGGCAATCGAGGTGGAACTTGACCTGCAGATTGCTCAAATCCTTTGGAAGTAAACCAATAACAAAATGGCATCGGTAAACATAACGACAATCGGCGGGGTAGAAGAGAGCACCATCGCCAAGTGGAAAAAGCAGCACGGCGAGCTCACGCTGGTGACGGTGGAAGTTGACGAAGGCGAATTGTACTTCTGGTTCCGCAAGCCGGACATGAAGACCATCAGCGCCGTCACCAAGATTGCGCAGAGCGACCCGCTCGGCTCTACACAGGCATTATTCCGTAACTGCCTGCTGAACAACCAGCACATCCACTATGCTGATGACCCAGAGGTGTTTCTGGCTGTGGGTCCACATCTCGAAGACCTGGTAAAAAAAAGGAAAGCGAGCTCGCAACGCTTCTAAAGCAAACCGAGCTCGCGCAAAAAGACGATGCGGACTGGCTGCGCAAAGGCAACGCCCTCATCAAGCACTACTACCGTCTCGACCCTAGCGGCATGAGCAGCGAAGAGTGGGCTGAGAGCGTAAACGAAATCATGTGGCTGATGCGCTTTCAACGTGAAGCGATATGGGGCAAGAACAAAAAATGATTTTTTCACACCATATATATATATATAATGGCTAAGCAAACCAATCTTCCAATTGACCGCGTGAAGCCGGTCGTGCGCTTTTTCGCGCGCTTTATCTCAAATCTGCTGCAAATCGACAGCAACAAAGACGGTCGCATCCAGTGGCTTGAGGCCCTCAACATGATTCAAGTTACGGCCTTTGACGCCTTCAAGGAGTTCGTCGGCTTCAACTTCGCCGAGTTCAAAGCTCAGCTTAAAGACATTGATCAGACCGAGCGCCGTGTTTTGATTGATGCCTTCAAGGAGAATTTCCGGCTTAGTGAAATTGAAGCTGAACTTTTACTGGAGACCTGGCTGGACTTGCTGGAGCATGGCGTAACGCTTTACGAAAGAACCGCTAGGTATCTTGAAACGCGTAAAAATGCTGCAGAAGTATTCTAGTATATGAAAGCCTACGAATTTATCATCAACATGGCGGACCGCGTGAGCGGCCCGGCCAAGCGGATGGGCGCCGCGATGGCGGGGGCCGGGGCATCTGCCCTTGCCCTTGCCAATCGCGTAGATGTCGTAGGCAAAAATGTGCACCGCTTGGGCGGTCTTATCCCGCCGATTACCCGGCAGCTTAGTAGTCTGTTTGCGGCGGCAGCTATAGGTAAATTTGTAATCCAATCCAAGGATGCCATCGAGCAGCAAGAAATCCTTGGCACCCTCATGACGCAGACCCTTGGTAGCGGCAGCATAGCCCAGCGCGTAATGAAGGACATAAGCGATTTCACCAGCAGTACCCCGTTTCAGGTCAATCAGTTGACTGACAGTTGGCTGCGCTTAGCACAGGACGGATTCCGACCGAGCATGGAGGAGATGGGCAAGCTGGGGAACCTTGCGTCTTCAGCCCGCGTGGAGTTTGGCGATGTGGCCGCCGCGCTGCTAGATGCCACATCTGGAAGTTTCTCTAAGCTGGGCAGCCTGGGCATTGCGGCGAAGAAGCAAGGCGACCAAGTCGCTTTCACTTTTCGTGGCGTGACCACGATAGTAGAAAACAATGAGAACGCCATACGCGACTACGTCCTCAGCCTAGGCGAAGTGCCTGGCGTGGCGGGCACGATGCAAGCCGCGCTGGAATCCGGTGCCGGATCGAGCGTGAAGCTTTCCCAGAAAATGGCAGCGCTCCGATTGCAAATCGGGCAAGCGCTGTTGCCAGTCTTCCACCACATCACCGATTTAGGGGCAGACTTTGCCGTTCGCCTTCAAAACATAGTCAAGTGGATACAGGTAAATCGCGAACAAGTGATTAGCTGGGCGAAGGTGCTGGGCTGGGTAGCAGCGGCGTTTATCGGCATCGCTGTTGCTATAAAGGTGGTTGCGGCACTGCAATATGTGGCTGGGATGATAGCCGTAGCATGGAATGCGCTTTTGTTTGTCCTCAAAGTTGCGCGCATCGCCATGATGGCATTTAATCTTGCTGCGCTTCTCAATCCGTTTGTGTGGATACCACTTGTTATTGCCGGTATTGCCTTTTTGTTTTATAAGCTGGACGGTCTTCGCGCCGCTCTGGCGGAATGGGCGGCTTGGTCTTGGAAAAACCATCCGTTCGCGTGGATTTGGAATGTACTGGAAGTTGCATTTCCAAAGCTTACGAATGGTATTAAAAACCTACTAAAAGGCATTGTTAACGGCTTTCGCAACGCTTTTAGTTTTATCAATGAGAAAGTCTTCAAACCCTTCCGCAAGCTCTTCGAGAAGTTGTTTGGCTTCAAAGGCATTGACGGCATCGAATCTCCAGCGGCGGCGGTGCTGGGAGAAGACAGCCCCTACGGGCGCCTGGCTGGTGCTGGCGGACTGGCCGGCGGCGATGGCCCAGGCAAGCCCATGAAAGAGCGCATGGATGATGTGCGCGGCGATGCCCGCCAAATGAAGAACATCACCATCAACATTGATAAGTTAGTGGAGACGCTCAGCATCACGACCACCACGCTGGGCATGTCGCCGCAGCAGGTCAAGGCAGAAATGAGCCGAGTTTTACTTTCTGTAGTAAACGACGTTAACTACCAATAATGGCAGCACAATATTCACCCATCGAAGCATTAGCCCAGGCGTATGGCTTGCAAGCCTTGCGCCGCAGGGTGTATGCGGCCCGGCAGGGCGAGGGCATCGGGCAGAGCAGCGCCGACTTTGGGGAGATAGATGTTGAAGTGGTGACCCGCCTGGACACAGGCGCCGATGATGCGCAGCGTTTAAGCCTGTTGGGGACTCCAATCTTTTCCGACCTGCGCCTCCAGCGCGATGAAGCAGACTTAGGGCTGGTGATTGATACAGTCCTCTTTGACGTGGCGATGAGCAGGAACATCGTAGTCACGCCCGTACAGGGCAGAGATGGCACCGTTAAGGAGTACATTTCAGATGGCGATTACAGCGTAATCGTCCGTGGCATCCTCGTCGAGCCTGATCCCTATGCTTATCCTGCCGACCAAGTGCGTGAGCTGATGCGGCTCTGTGAGGTAAAAGATAGTATATTGGCGGCAAGCCCGTTCCTCCAGCTCTTCCGCATCTACGAGCTGGTTGTGTTGGATTACCGTCTGCCGCAGCGCGAAGGGTTTCAAAATACGCAACTATTCGAGCTGAATTGTATCAGCGAGACACCGATAGAATTAATCGAGGAGGATGTTTAGGCTCAGCAGCGACATAATGATAGGCCGATACCGCATCACAGGAGTGCATGAGGTAGAAGTACGTTCGAGCTGGGATGAGCTTACCGATACATGTACCCTAAAGTTTCCGAGGCGTGCTGACTGGCTGGGCCAGAATCTGGCCAGCGGCGCGGCTCCGCTACTAAAGCGCAATGACCCGGTGATTGTAAACCTGGGTTATGACGACGACAACCGCCAAGTTTTTCAAGGTTACATCAGCAAGTTGACGGCGGAGATACCAGTAGTCATTGAATGTCAGGACACGGCGTACCTGCTGAAGCAAAACACCGTGACCAAAGCCTACAAGGAAGTGGAATTGAGCACCCTTTTGAAGGACATTTTACCGAGCCAAGTTCCTTTTGAAGCCCCAGCCGTGAGGCTGGGGCAATTCCGCATCACCAACGCAACGCCGGCAAAAGTTCTGGCGTACTTGAAAGACAACTACCTCATCAAGTCGTGGTTTCGCGGCGGGTGGCTTTATGCCGGGCTGGCTTACGTGCCCGAATTGCAGCGCACTCACGTGCTGCGCTTTGAGCGCAACGTGGTAGATCACCAGCTCGAGTATTTGCGTAAAGAAGACGTCAGGATCAAGCTGAAAGCTATCAGTATGAAACCTGACAATGAGAAGATCGAGATTGAGCTGGGAGATGATGAGGGAGAGCAGCGTACCATCTACTTTTACGATGTCAGCGAAGCGGACTTACGCAATCTGGCAGAGGAAGAAATTGAGTTGCTGCGCTACGAAGGATACCGGGGCAGTCTGACCACTTTCCTGGCGCCGCATATCCAGCATGGCGACGTAGTGGATTTGCGCAGCGAAGCGTATCCAGAGCGAGATGGGAGATACTTTGTAAAAGCCGTTACCACTAATTTTGGGATGGGCGGCGGAAGGCAAACGATAGAGCTAGACAGTAAACTATGAGTGATATAGCCCGCGCCATCAAGGAAATAGCTAAGACCGCCGACGAGATGTACAGCCTGGTGGCGCGGGTGACCTCTGTAAATGAATCGGAGCGCACTTGCGACGTGCAGCCCTTGAATGGCGATGCTGCGTTGTTTCGAGTGCGCCTACAATCGCAGTTAAGCGATAGCGTTGGTTTGGTAGTGTTTCCCGCCGTGGGCAGCACGGTGGTAGCCACTTTTCTGAATAAGGAAAGCGCATACGTGGCGCTGTGCAGCGAAGTAACGCGTATCGTCATCACCATTGGCGGGCTGGAAATCGAGGCGGAAGACAACCGCCTCACGGTCACCGCCAACCAAATTGATTTGGCTGGAGCTGGCGGCGAGCCGGTGCCGAAAGGCACCACGCTCAACGGAAATCTCAATAATTTGGTGACACAAATTGTCACTGCTTTGACAGCTTTGGGCGCTTACGCCAGCACCCAGGCGGCGGTCAGCACCGGGGTATTAGCACCTCTTGCGCCTGGTTACACCGCGTTGGGGGCAGCTATCACCACCATCATCCCGGCTGTGAATTCTGTAGCTGCGCAGTTCCCGCAGCACCTCAGCCAAAAAACGAAGACACAATGAATCAGGACATCATAGTTGACCCGAACGACGATAACGACCTGGTAATCCAGGGCGGCGATTTCTTTATTGCTTTTAGCGATTTCCAGCACATTGCTCACATCATCGAAGCAGAGCCAGGGAATTATAAGCAGCATCCGTTGCTCGGGTTTGGAGTTAGGAATTACATTAACGGCGTCTTTGACGGTCCGGTAAAGCGGCGTCTGCAATTACAACTTGAAGCCGACGGGCACCGCACCCGCCGCATCACCTACGCCGATGGCGTGCTAGATGTGAAGATATGAGCATGAAAAACGTGACCGGATTGCCTGGGCAAACCGCCTTTGACATTGCGATTAAGCAATATGGGGCAGTCGAAGGCATCCGCTTTTTGCTAGAGGACAACACTATTAGCAACCAATTCGTAGTGGTGCCGGAAACCCTGCAAGGGTTGACAATCAGCATCAGAGAGAATCAAATCATTAACCAAAGAGTGACGAGCTACTACGGAGGTAAGCCCGTCGTAAGCTATTAGTTATGAGGACTATCAACGAGATATACGACGAAATCATCGCCGAAAAGGAAACCCAGACCGTGCTGGACGATTTGACACCCAACCCGGATACCAGTTTGGGGCTGCTGAATGATCTCAGCAGCACTTCAAAAGTGGCAATATGGAGGCTGTGGGCGTACATCGTCGCGGTCGCCATTTGGGTACACGAGCAGATGTTTGAGGTGTTCAAGCAGGAGGCGGAGGCGATTGCTGCCGCCGCTCCAGCGGGCACAGCCCGTTGGTATCAGAAAAAAGTGTTTGAGTTCCAATTTGGCGACAGCCTAGTGTTTGTCAACAACCAGTACGTTTACGACCCCGTGGACGAAAGCAACCGGATTGTGAGCCGGTGTGCGGTGCAAGATCGGGGTGATGGAGTAGTGGTTGTTAAGGTTGCGAAAGGTACCACGCCTGTGCCGCTCACTTCTGGCGAGAAAAGCGCTTTGGAGGGCTATATTGCCAAGATTAAGTTTGCCGGCACTAGGGTAGCCGTCGTCAGCCTCGATGCTGACGAAATTGACATCAGCTACGACATCTATTACGATCCCATAGTTCCACTTGCAACGCTCCAGAGTGCCGTTCAAGCGGCTATTGAAGGGTTTGCAAGTGCCCTTGAATTCAATGGAGAGTTTCGCATCACAAAATTTACCGACGCGCTGCAAGCCGTAAACGGAGTGATTGACCCAGTTTTCCAGAGCGCGACCGCAACGCCAGATGGCGGCAGTCCGGCAGCGTTTACAGTGAGCTACCAGCCAGCAGCGGGGCATGTAACCTTTGCGGATACGGCTGCCAATATGTTCAATTTCATCCCACAACCGACGGCATGATGAGGACTTACATCGTCAGCTTTTACCAGATTGCCAAGAACCTGTTGCCGCACTTTTTGCAGCGCAAGGCGGTGCTTGGCTGGGTGACGCAAGGCGGTTTGTTTTGGGTTACGGCTACGGGCGAAAGCTGGACGACAGGCAGCGCGGCGCGCCATTTGGCGTGGCTGCGGGCGCTGATGGCACCGATGGAAAGCCTGAACGCCATCTTTGCGGCTTATGTGGATGATGTCCGGTACCGGCTAAGCGTCACCGGGCAAATCGTTTACTTGGAGCACTACCTCAACGACTTGTACGACCCGCTAGAACGCCGGATTTATATTAGCGACGGCAGCCCATTGCTGCTGTTTTTGTACAACAAGGCAGACGGGCAAGATACTTTTGTCATTTACAACAAGTCGGAGAGCGCCTCGCCTGTATATCTGCCCAACAAAGAAGACGCCGAAAACAACGTTGATTTCATCATCAACATTCCGTACGACACGACAACGACGCCCATTTTGCTAGACAAGATTCGGGCATCAACCAACGTTTACAAACCCGCTGGTCGGCGCTACCGCATTGACGACAATCCGACTGGCCCAATCTGGAGCGAATGAATCAGTTAATTATCCCAGACGGCGGAATGCCGTTAGAAGGCGACGACATACGGTGGATGTATCAAGGGCTGCTCGATGCGCTGAAGGGCGGCGCTCTGTATCCGTTTGCCTTGCAGCACAGCGGTAATTTTATTATCGCAGGATGCGAGATAAGCTTTACAGGAGGCAACGCGAGCGTCACAGAGGGGTTTGTGATGCTCAACTATGAAATATGCTATTGCCCGGCTCATACGGTTGCTGTCACCTCGCTGGCTGCATCCAGCCTGAAGGTGCTGGAGACTTACGACGCATCCGGCGCAGAGGTGTTTGCCGACAGCATTACGCGCGACACTTACGCCATTCGCCGCGCTCGCATCAGCGCTAATTTAAACAATGCTGTCGAAATCGTTTTACAGAACCCGCCGAGATATTATTACAAGCATTTTCCGATATTACAAAACGATTGGCAAGTATTCGATGGAAACACAGTTGTAGTTGAAAAAATCGGAAATCAAGTTTTTGTACAAGGCGTGGTTACGAATGGCACAAACAATTTGGTCGCTTTTGATTTGTTTTATTGCTTTATTCCTTCACAGTTTAAGAGGAAAGTTCAGAGCACAACCCCAGAAATCGTAGTCGGTATCGAGGCTGCTGCGGCAGGTGTTTCAATATACAAAGCTGGAGTTGGAGAAGTGCCAGTTTTTGACGTTATTCATTTAGATTTTTCCTTTACTATTTAGAATTATTTTGCACAATTTGAATTTGTGTTTTTGTACAATTTGAATTTGCAGATTTACTAAGCCCAAACTGAGCGCGCAGCCCAACGTAAAATGTACGAACAAACCCACCT
>CALMSP010000235.1 GCA_937872405.1 uncultured Saprospiraceae bacterium
GGTTCCATAGATGAACATTTGCAGACCAAAGTATGAAATTTAAACATGCTCTTACAAATAAGCACCAATGAAAACGAACAAAACGTATTTATTCGCGCTGTTGTGTACCCTGCTGTTATGGCAAGCCTGCTCGCCTACCATGCAGCTTGATGTACTGCAACCTGCACAAATGGTGGTACCTGAACATATCCAAACCATTGCCACACTCGACCGAAGCAAGCCGGAGAAGGGCTTTCTAAGTTTTCTGGAAGGCGCTATTACCGGCGAAGAAATCGGACAAGATCGTACCGGCCGCCGTCACGCGCTGGATGGCTTGATGCAATCGCTTACTCGCACGCCACGCTTTAACGTAAAGCATACTGGTATCGAACTGACCGGAAGCAGAGGCGGAGGTAGCTTTACAGGGCCCTTAGAGTGGGCGCAAGTAGAACAGATTTGTCGGGACTATGCGGCGGATGCCTTAGTGACCATCGAAATGTTTGATTCGGATAATCGAATATCCTACGCCGAGCGCCGCGAAAAGAGTAAAGACAAAGAAGGAAACGAAATTACCAAGATTTTGCATGATGCACGATTGGACATGAGCGTGCGCATCGGATGGCGATTTTACGATCCCAAAACCCGCATTATTCAGGATGAATTCACCACGCTGCAGCAAGCACAGGACAGCCGCAGCGCCGATACCCGCGAGCGCGCCTTACAGCAGTTGCGCAGCCAAACGACAATTACCCGGAAGGTAAGTTTTGATGCGGGCGCGCAGTACGGTATGCGCATTGCTCCGGTATGGGTGCGCGTGAATCGCACTTTTTATGACTCAGGTAAAGGAAGTGCCAGCGAGCAAATGAAACAGGCTGCCCGCTTTGCCAAAGCCGATCAGTGGGAGCGCGCTGCTGAAATCTGGCGGAGTTTGGTACGTACTGCCCCGGATAACAAAACCGCCGGACGAGCTGCCTACAATATGGCAGTAGCCAATGAACATAACGGGCTACTCGAATCGGCGCTGGAATGGGCGCAACGTGCCTACACCGATTTTGGTAATAAAAAAGCGCGCCAATACATCAGTACCTTGCAGATACGCCTGAGCGACCAACGCCGTTTGCGCGAACAAATGCGCACGAAGGCCGTCCCCTAATGTGGCGGTTGTGGTTTTGCCGAACAACAATCTTCGCGCTTTCAGAAAAAATACGTGTTCAGTCGGCTTCGCTGCGGCGTTTGATTTCGTCGCGTATTTCAGCAGCGCGTTCATAGTCCTCTTCTGAAAGTACATCTTCCAGCATTTTATTAAGCGCTTCCACCGAATACGATGATAAGGCGGAGGCGTATCCGCTGGTACTGCTGCGCTCGCGTGCAGGTTGCAATTGCTCCTCCTCGGCGTCTTCCAGCACAATGCCAGCGGCGTCCAAAATAAATTCGTAGGTATAAATCGGGCAGTGAAAACGCACCGCCATAGCCAGCGCATCAGAAGTACGCGAATCTACTTCGTATAGGTCGCCATCCTTGAGGCAAACCAACCGGGCATAAAATATGCCATCCAGTAGATTATTTATAATCACCTCTTTGATTTCAATATGAAAGGTGTCGAGGGCATTTTTGAATAAATCGTGTGTAAGCGGGCGGTTGGGCGTCATCCGTTCCATAGCTACCGCGATAGCTTGTGCCTCGAAGCTGCCAATAACAATAGGTAAGCGGCGCGTACCAGATTGTTCGCCCAATACGACGGCATAGTTGTGCGTTTGCGTTACGCTGTGTTGCAGGGCAACAATATCCATTGCAATCTTTCTCATATACGCTGGTAAATATTTTATACGATCGCTCTATTTATAGGCGCATCATAATTTTTTTAATATTGTTTAGCTTCATTCCAAAGCGCGTCCATCTCGGCCAGCGTCATCTCTCGCAGATCACGCGGTGCGTGCGCTTCTATATATTCAAAACGCTTTTTAAACTTTCGGTTTACGCGCTCCAGGGCGGTCTCAGGGTCCACTTGTTGGAAACGTGCGTAATTAACCAATGAAAACAACACATCGCCCATTTCTTCTTCGATACGCTCTTGCGGCCCGCCCGCAGCGATCACTTCCCGCAGCTCTGCCAGTTCTTCTTCCACTTTTTGCCATACCTGTTCGCTATCCTCCCATTCAAAGCCTACTTGCTTGGTTTTCTCTTGCATCCGGTAGGCTTTTATCATAGCCGGTAGCGCCTCGGGTACACCGGAAAGCACGGATTTCTTACCCTCCTGTAGTTTGAGTTGTTCCCAGTTTTTTTTGACCTCCTCTTCGTTTTCTACCTTTACATCGCCATAAATATGTGGATGCCGCTTGATGAGCTTGTCGCAAACAGCATGGATTGCATCGGCAATATCAAAAGCACCGGATTCGCTGGCAATACGGGCGTAAAAAACCAAGTGCAGCAGCAGGTCGCCAATTTCTTCCTGGATGGCTTCTGTGTCTTCACTCAGAATGGCGTCCGCCAGTTCGTAAGTCTCTTCAATAGTGAGGTTGCGCAGGCTCTGAAACGTTTGCTTGCGATCCCACGGACATTGCTCGCGCAGTTCATCCATGATCGTGAGTAATCGAGCGAAAGCTGCTGTTTTTTCTTGTTGCGTATGCATTTTTGGATTACTTTTGCCGCAGTTTTTTGAGTTTGGAAGGGTTTCCCCTTTTAATTCCGCAAAAATAAACCTTATTTCCTAACGGGTTGTTTAATTTACAAATGGAATTCAATTTTTAGCAACATGGAATTTTTGTACATATTAGGTCTTATCTTCGGTTTCTTTGTGTTGTCATTTGTAATGATCAACATTCGATACATCTTTACGGGGCAGGAATTCCGGGGTACCTGCGCTAACAATAACCCCATGCTCAAAAGCCAGATTGGCGAGTGCAGCGTGTGCGGCAAAAAGGCCGATGAAGCCTGTAAAATGCCAGAGCCGCAAAAAGCCTGATTATTATGTTTTATATCATACTGGAAGCGCTTTATTTACCCTTTGGTAAATTAACAAGTACAATCTTCTGATTGTCAATATCTTTACTTTAATAATTGCCAACAGCCAGCATTACTAATGTACATGCAGGCAGCACCTCTATCTGTTGTGCGCGTGCTATTCTGGATAGCTCAGGATTCTCGGCTCCAGGATTAAATATAATGCGCCGTGGTCGCAGCGACAAGATATAATCATAATAACTTTGTTGATTAGCCGCGCTCAGGTAAAGGGTAACGGTATCAATACCTTCCTCTTGAGGCAGCGTTGTGTGTATAGGCACGCCGCATACCGCGCCACTTCGATTGCCAATAGCAACTACTTCGTACCCAGATTTGACCAACTGTCGAATGGCGGCATAGGAGGGGCGTTCGGGTTTGAGGGAAGCGCCGAGTACCAGCGTTTTTTTCATGACTTAGGTCGTAATATGTTGTTTTGTAAATAGATTGTAGGCAGTCGCTTGCATCTGAACTCCAGGTTTACATGCAAACGAATCTGCCAGAAAATTTTTATACCAATAGCCGGATCGGATCTTCGAGAATACTTTTGAATGTTTGTAAGAACTGCGCTCCGGTTGCCCCATCTACGGTGCGATGGTCGCAGGAAAGCGTTACTTTCATCATATTGCCCACTACGATTTCACCATTTTTTACAATTGGTTTCTCGATGATGGCGCCTACAGCAAGGATGCAGCTATCCGGTGGATTGATGATAGCGGTAAATTCTTCAATGCCGAACATACCCAAGTTGGAAATCGTGAAGGTATTACCTTGCATCTCATCAGGGTGCAGCTTGCGTTCTTTGGCTTTTCCGGCAAGGGTTTTGACTTCTGAATTGATCTGCGACAGGGTTTTGATGTCGGCGTAGCGAACAACAGGTACAAGCAAGCCCTCATCTACGGCTACGGCCACCCCGATATTTATATCATGATTGAAGCGTATTTTATCACCTAACCACGAACTATTCACTGCCGGATGCTTACGCAAGGCGGCCGCACAGGCTTTTATTACAAAATCGTTAAATGAAATTTTGGTAGGGGCTATTTCATTTACTTGTTGGCGCATGGTTATGGCCTTATCCATATTAATTTCGATGGTAAGGTAAAAATGCGGTGCGCTGTACATGCTTTCGCTCAGGCGGCGCGCAATGGTTTTGCGCATCTGGCTGAGGGTTTTGTCTTCAAAATTGCTGCCGGAACCAGGCGCGTAGCTAAATATAGGGGCAGTTGGTGCCGCTGTGGTGGTAGATTGTTGCGCGGGTTGGGGTGCGGGCGCTGCTTGGCGGGCTTCGATTGCCGCTTCAACATCCCGCTTGACGATGCGACCATGATCACCGCTGCCTTCCAGGCTACCCAGGTCAATACCCGTTTCTTTAGCAATAGACTTTGCTAATGGTGAAGCCTTTACGCGCTTGTCGTCAGCGCTTGAAACAGGGGCAGCTTCAGTAGCCGCAGGAGCATGTGGTTCGGTGTTCGGAGCCGGTTCTGGCACTGCGCTGGCAGGTGTTTCCTGCTTTCCATTGCTACTGCCGTTGGAGGCGTTGACGGCGGCTTGCCAGTCTTCACCTTTTTTTCCAATCACGGCAATGACCCCATTAATGGGCACGGGGCCTTCCTTCACGGCAATATGTAATAGAACCCCTTCCTCTGGGCTATCGAGTTCCATTGTGGCTTTGTCGGTTTCTACTTCAGCAATGGTATCGCCGATTTCAACTGTATCGCCCTCTTGTTTCAGCCAGCTTACAATATTGCCCTCTTCCATCGTATCGCTCATACGGGGCATCCGTATCACTTCAGCCATGCGTGTTGCTTTTTTGTATTGATTATAAAATATTGGTTTTGATTCGTAACGGCATGTATTTAGAACTTTCAAAAACCGCATTTGGTTTGCGCCGCTCGTTTTGACATTGCAAATAAAAAGATTATTGCGCGTTCGGCCAAAGTCGGCATGAAAAATTCGCAAGTAAAACCTACATCTTTCGCCAAAAGTGGAACCGTATTTTTACAATATGATAAAAGCCATGCGACTTATTTAGTACAACAGCGTAGCATCGCCGGCAATGATGACGGTATCACCGTTTGTCAGTTCCAATTCGGCCGTGTAAACGTACACCCCAGTGGGGCTGCGTTGCCCATTAAACATACCATCCCAGCCGAAGGCAGGATCGTTGGGCAGGAATGCTTCCCGACTGAATACCATAACGCCCCAGCGATTCATGATGCGGAAATTGCGCACGAGCTTGATCTCTGATGCTGCGCTGATGTACAGCACATCATTATTGCCATCTCCATTGGGCGAAAAGGCCGTAGGAATGAACACGCGCTGCACTTGCTTGACCAGCAAAAGTATTTCCGCAGATGCGGTGCAGCCACTTTCATCAGTTACCCGCACCCGATAGGTAGTAGCACTCAACGGGCGCACGCCTACTTCTGTGCAATTCTGACAATCGGCAATCTCACTGGGCTGCCACGCAATGCTGCTGATAGCACTTTCTGGCTTGCTGAATTGTAGCATAAGGCGTACACTATCTCCCTGATTGATGATGAGCGGATTGTCGCTTTGTCTATTCGTCAAAATTGCGATGCGAAGCGCTTCGGGTTGGGCCAACTGTACGGGCACGGTAGCTTCGCATTCGTTGGCATCCTTTATCGTAATGGTGTAAGTGCCCGGCATTAGCGACGTAAATTCATTTTTTACACTAAAAGCGCCATTATTGAGGGCATACATAAAAGGTGCTCGCCCATCGCTAACGGAAGTAACCCGAATAGCGCCATCGCGGGTTTGATTGCAATTTACGGGTTTAACTTCTACAGTAGCCTGAGGCGTGGTAATTTGGGCACTAATGGTCACCTGGTCGCGGGCGCTGCAGCCACTGCGTGTGTCGGTTACTTCCAGCGTGTATTGGTCGGCTCTTTCTACTTCTGTGAAACGAATATCCGGTATAATAATAGGGCTGCCAGCAGCGGCTGTCCAGCGATAACGAAAACTATCGCCAACGGATGTATTGGGCCCACCTATTGTAACCATATCCAAGGCACAGTTAAGCTCTATGTCAGGCCCTGCATCTGCGGTAGGGAGGGGTTCTAAGATCACGCTCACGGTAGTCTCTGCGCTGCCGCAGGGTGGGGGGGCGTTAATGCTATAAGCAAAGGTATAGGTGCCTGCCGACTGCCCGGCGGTGTTGAATGTAGCACTTGCTGCGCTAAATGCGTTGCCTGTGGAAAGTACGGTAGAGCGTTCTTGCCAAATACCGCCCGCATCCTGACCTTGCAGTAATTCTGTCAGATTGATCAGCCCGTTGCTACCCGCGCAGGCCCGCACAGGCGGCGCAGCTATACCGGTATTGGGCGGTGCATTAATTTGTACGGTTTGTTCATTTTGCAAATTGCAGTTGCCTTGTTCTACCCGATAACGCAAGGTGTAGGCCCCAGGTGCCAATGCCATCGGGTTAAGCGTAGTCGTTGCTGTACCATTAAGTGTCCAGACGCCGCCTGGCGTAGCATTGGTGCTGAGCAGGGTATTCAAGTTGAGGGTAGCGTCGGTGCGACACAATGCGCCAGGGCTATTCCAATCTGCATTCAGTGTGGCTACCGTCACGGTCATGCTGTCTTGGATGGTACAAATTTCCCGAAACGACAGGTCATCCAGCGCAAAGTCGTTGCCCACGGGCGTTAGATTCACATTTGCAATGCAAATTTGAGCCGTTGCTGAGGTTTGCGCCGTCCAATCCGCTGTAAATTCTTGCCATTGGCAGGTTGGTGTTGGTGCTTGAAATACATTGCCGATAAGGGCGCCATTAATAGAAAATTGCAATTGTGCTGGGTTTTGCGATACCATAGAAGATACCCATGCCGAGAAACGATAGGTAGCGTTGGCTTGCACATTGATCGTTTGGCACCAGACATTATTGGGTATGCCCGATGCATTCACCACCATCATGAATCCATTGTCGCCGGTACGTTCTGTACAATTGGCAAAACCACTATGAATGGTTCGAGCATTGCGCACGATGGCATAGCGCCCATCTGGCAAATTATTTGTACCTGTATGAAGCTGATAATCAGAAGTAAAGCCCGTATTGCCCTGTGAAAAATTACCATTCACAATCAGATTTTGTGCGTTCAGGCTGCGGGCTGTCAGGGTGTAGGTGGTGGTAGCGTTTACAGAAGCGGTGGTAGTCGGCAGTGCGGCATTGCTTATGCCAGTGGTTGGTGTCCATGCCGTTGTAAGTGTGGTACCCGTGATGGCACCTCGCAAGCTCACAACCTGCCCGGGCGCACAGATGGTCGTATCTGGGCCGGCATTAACCGTTACACCGCAAGCGCTGGCCTGTGCATGGCTTCGACTGGGCGATACTACAACTGCCAATATAGCAATGAATACAAGGAACTTGCGCAAAAACTTTCTCATGTTGTTTGTGGTTTAAAAATGTCAGCAGTCTTTAACGTTGGTGTAGGCCTTTATCGTATAAAACGATAGCGCTGCACGCAGACTTGATAATGAATCGCGGCTGTCCTTTATTTGAAAATACATGTTGGTAAGACTCACAGTGTACATTGGTTGAGTGCGCAAAAAGCAACTGCACACCAACGAATATTCAAATATAACGCAATTAATTGTATTATTTTTATAATTCTACGAAGTAATTTTTGGTCAACTGCGGCCAAGCCCCGAAAAGTCAACAAATGTTAGAGTCTGCACGATTTGTTTTTCATTTGAACCGAAAATACCCTATTTTTGCTCTTTATTTCCGAAAAAAGTAAAAGACATTGCATCATCTTTATGATACAATTGTATGGGAAAATAATTTTGTTTATGCATTTGATTATCAATCATTTAAAGTTATGTTGAATCCGTTATTGCCGCTCCATGTTCGCCGGCTTCCTTACCTTTCACTTGCGTTTCTCTTGCCACTAACGGCTTGTCAGTCAGATAGTTCTAACAAACGAGTAGAAGAGATTCGCGTTGGGGGCACCGTAGCAGATATTATACGCAATCCGGTATCCGCCAATCAACCTTTGGACACCGTACATGTTGCGCGCATCGTATTCGAGGAAAATAATTTTGACTTTGGAGAAGTAGAGGAGGGCGCCGTCGTGACGCATACGTATCGTTTTACCAACACAGGTAAGATTCCGTTGCTCATCAGCGGGGCGAGTTCTACCTGCGGCTGTACGGTACCCGAATACCCCAAGACACCCGTACCACCTGGGGAAAGCGGGGTCATCACTGTAAAATTTAATACCGAAGGAAAAACAGATCGGCAAAGCAAGCCCATTACCATTATGGCGAATACCTATCCTTCCGAAACGAAGATATTTTTAAATGGCATTGTAAAGCCAGGTAAATAAAAATACAAATTTTATTATAACGATTAACTAACAATTCATCTTATGTTACAAACCGACATCATTTTATTACAAGGCGCAGCCAACGGTGGCGGCATGTCCACATCGTTGTTATTCATGGGGGCGATGTTGCTTATTTTCTGGTTGTTTTTAATTCGCCCCCAAGCCAAGCGCCAACGCGAGCAAAAACAATTTACCGACAACATGGAAAAAGGCGATGAAGTGGTTACTTCCAGCGGAATATTGGGGCGAATCAATAAAATCGAACAGGATATTGTTATCCTCGAAGTTGGGAATAAGAATTATATTCGGGTTTTGAAAAGCGCGATTTCTAAAGAAATGACTGAGGGCATTCATGCTGGACTGGCAAAAAATAAAAAGGCGGACGATAAAGATAAAAAATCAGACGATCAAGATACGGCTGAGGGAAGATCGAGCAATCCTGCTTAGTTGCATTGGTATTGCACTGCTATTTTGGCTATTAGTCAAATTATCAGATACTTACACAGTAGAAAAAAAAATACTTTTTCGGTTCCAACTCCCTGAAGACCGCGCCTTTAGCCGAATGCCACCTGCCGACGTGCGGGCGCGCTTGAGTGGACGCGGCTGGGAACTGATGTTTGACTATCTGATGCATCGGGATATAACTTTAGCTTATACACTGACCGACCAAGCAGAATTCAGCCTTTACGCAGGGCAGTTGCGGCGGGATATTCAGCAAACGCGTGCATTGGGGGGGATTCAAGTAGCCGATATTAATTACGATGGTATTAATCTGGAGTTGGACTTACGCGCGGCGCGTACCGTACCAATTGTATTGCAGGATTCACTGCGGTTTGCATCGGGTTATCACTTAAAAGAGCGCCCTGCCCTCCGCCCTGATAGTGTAGAGCTTACTGGGGCAGCATCTAAATTGAATACCATCGAGTACTGGGCAACCGAGCTGTTTCAAAGCGAAAATATTAAATCTGACTTTAGCAAGGTAGTTGCATTACGGCCGCCACCACCCGAAATCATGCTGAGCGTGCGCCAAACAACCGTTCAGGTAGTCACGGAGCAGTTTACCGAAAAATCTATATTCGTGCCTTTACAGGTACGCCATGCGCCCGACAGTTTGAAGATTTTCCCAGAAATGGTGAAACTAACCTGTACAGTAGGATTAAGCATGTATAAAAGCCTGAAAGCCAGTGACTTTGTCTTAGAAATTGACCTGGCGCAGGTGGCACTCAACGAGGGAAAAAATACGGTGCCGATTCGCTTGGTGCGGCAACCCGAAGGTGCAATGCATATACAATTCACCCCTAAGTCGGCGGCGTTTTTTATTCTAAAAAAAACAGAACCCAACCCGGTCGTGCGCTGACGTGCGACCATAACCTGAATGCAACCATGAAGAACCAATTTTGGCTATTACTATTGACCATGTTGCTGACTTATACGATTGATGCTCAGCAAGTTGCGCCATTCCAATTGAAAGACCGTAAAGCCATTGCGATCAATAAAAAAGTGCTGAGCAAACTCCTCGACAAAACTTGGGTTGCTTACAAGCAGTACTATGTGCAAGGAGAAGAAGCCAGCAGCTACAACAGCACCAGTTTTTTTGCGCTCAAGCTGCGCCGCGATGGGCAGTACGAAAGCATGGTTGCTGTGGGCGGGCGCGAAGGGGGGCGTGGGCAATGGCAAGTAGAACAGCAGAAAATACTGAGTCTGATACCAACGATTGATACCTCCGCACAACAAGAACGGGCAACACTGGTGGGCGGCGGCTATGCCATTTATAAAATTGACGACCAGGAAATGATTCTCAGCAAAACCCTCACCAGCGACCAACAGCTACGCATCGTGTACTGCCTAAAAGCGAGTATGCTCAAACCCGTAGCTAAGGTGACAGAAAAACCACAGCAAAAGCCTAAAACCGCGGCAACTGCTACGAATAATCGGTTTTTGATAGATGAGATTCGGGCGGAATTATTTCTGCGACAACTCAAGGCGCCCCGTAATCTCGAAAAAATGGATCGTGAAGCGCTTTTGAATTTAAAGAAAAAAATTTTGGACGGTGCGTATTAATATTTCAGGTATCAAATGCTACCTGGTTAATGGCTTGTTAGTCGTTCTATTAGCAAATTGAAAAAAAATCAATATATCAGCATTGATTGCACCAAAAAGCATACAAGCGGTACTCGACACGGTAAAAGTAGAAGACATCGTCGGGGAATTCGTCGCCCTGCGTCGGCGAGGCGTCAATCTTATTGGCTTATGCCCTTTTCACAATGAAAAGACACCTTCTTTCAACGTATCACCTACACGCAATATTTACAAATGTTTTGGTTGTGGCAAGGGTGGCGACGCGGTGACGTTCTTGATGGAGCATGAACAATATACATTTCCGGAGGCGATCCGGTACATCGCGCAGCGCTACAGCATCGAACTGGAGGAAACAGTCACCTCTCAAGAAGCGATCGCTGAAAAGCAACGCGCTGATAGTCTGTATATTGTGAATGAATACGCCCTACAATTTTATCAAGAGCAGTTATTTGAAACCGATCGGGGCAGGAGCGTCGGGCTGAGTTATTTCAAACAACGTGGCTTTAGTGAAGCGACGATCCGCAAATTTGGGCTGGGCTACGCTTCTGACCAACGCGATGCCTTTACGCTACGAGCCGTGCAGGAGGGCTATAATATTGAACTATTGCGCCAATTGGGCCTTAGCACGCAATACGATACAGATTTTTTCCGCGATCGTGTGATGTTTACGATTCATGGATTGTCGGGCAAGCCAGTCGCTTTTGCTGGCCGCATTCTACAAAAAGATGCCAAAGCGCCTAAATATATTAATTCGCCGGAGACCGAAATTTACAACAAAAGCAAAACATTATACGGATTGTTCTTTGCTAAAAAGGCAATTCGACAGCAGGACGAGTGCATTCTTGTAGAAGGTTACACGGATGTCATCACTTTACACCAGGCAGGTGTGGAAAATGTTGTGGCTTCCTCTGGTACTTCCCTGACGGTGGAACAAGTGCAACTCATCAAACGCTACACGCCAAATGTAAAAATACTCTACGACGGCGACTCCGCAGGGGTGAAGGCCGCCCTACGCGGATTAGATATTGTGTTAGAACAGGATTTGAACGTGAAAATCGTGTTACTGCCTGATAATGAAGACCCCGATTCTTACTTAGCTAAGGCCGGCGCGACGGCTTTTCAGGACTACATCCAAGCGCAGGCGCAAGATTTTATCACCTTCAAAACCAATCTGCTGCTGCAAGAAGCGGGCGCTGATCCTGTCAAAAAGGCCGCGCTGGTCAAGGATATTGTAAGCACTATTGCCCGCATACCTGATCCAGTAAAAAGGGCTTTCTTCGTGCAGGAATGTGCGCGCACGATGGGGCTTTCTGAGCAATTGCTGGTAGGCGAAACCAACAAACTGCTGATTCATACCCTGAAAAAAAGAGAGGAAAAACGCGCCGCCGCGCCACCCGCCGCAGAAGCATCGCTTCCACTGCCCACAATGTCCGATGCCCCAACTGCGACAGCACCAGCTATTATTGGTGATGAATTTCAGGAAAAGGATATTGTACGGATTTTGATTACCGGCGGCGATATTATATTGGATGAGGCAGACCAAGAAACGGTGGCAGAATACATCGTACGCAATATCGAAGATGTGCTGGATGAATTTGATAATCATTTGTACCAACGCATAGCCAAGGAAGTCCAGAACCGCCTTTTAGATAGGTTGCCCGTCAACGCGCAGTTTTTTGTGCAGCATCCTTCCCCCGACATTCGCGAGTTGGCAGTCACCTCATTGGCTTTCCCACACGAATATAGCGAGAACTGGGAAAAACGACATGATATTTACTTGACGCAAAAAAAACCAGAGCACAATTTTAATCACGATAGCGAACAGGCGCTTCTGCGCTTCAAACTCCGAAAGATTATGCGCATGTGCGACAAGAATCTGCAAAAAATAGAGACGTTCAACCAGTCCGGCGAAACAGAGCAGCTGATCATTCACATGAAAGTGCAGCGAAAACTAACCGCTATACGCAATCAGGTGGCAGCGCAGCTGGGCACGGTAGTGCTAAAAAACTAAGAGCATGTTTAAATTTCATACTTTGGTCTGCAAATGTTCATCTATGGAA
>CALMSP010000236.1 GCA_937872405.1 uncultured Saprospiraceae bacterium
AAGGATGTGGGTCACATCAATATTTTCTAAATACCAAAAAGATTGACTGCTCATAAAATAAATCAAGTTTGCTATTCAATTGACAGTATAGTCCTTGTTTACTTTGTACAAAGATAAACAAAAATAATGGTTATGGAAACTGTTTGATGTAGTGGTTGTTCCTTGTAAACATGTATAGCAATTCCTTTTTCGGCAGGGACAAGTAGAAGCAAAAATGAGTGCTTCGACAAACAAAATCGTTTACCGACGTTATCAACAATCATTTTTCAGACTTCTGCAAAGAACTAAGAATCAATATTTTCGACTTTTATGTTTTACACAGGGTTGAACGGAAAAATCGTTAATAACGATAAGTTTATCCACAGCTATCCAACAGCTATCATTTTGAGGAGCTACCTATGTGGAGAAAACATTTTTTTTACACGGATGAGCCAATGATTTCTGACATAGATTTGTCAAATTTTAACACCCTTGAACAAAAAACTTATTCTGTTCATCTTCTTTTCACAAGGTGTTAATATCTATGCAAGCGATTGATTTGTACAGACTTGATTTGTGAACTATATGTTAAGAAACCGTGCATAGATGCGGATAAAATTTGAAGCTAAAAAGTTATCTACATCTCCACAGCGTATATGATGGGGCACATTTTTAGATTTGAATAGAAAATTGTTATTAACCATATAATAAGCCAATGTGAATTAAAAGTTAACGGGGCAAACCAAATTATTTTTTTAGTTGCTAAAAATGGGTGTGGGAATGAAAACAGAAGTAATGCCAAGGCAGGAAAAGTTAATTGAAAACGGGGTAGTGCAGGGCTATCCGCGGGCGGTGAAGATGTGGCTCATCATTGGGCTGATTATGATTTTCGGGCAGGTCGTTATTGGTGGAGTGACACGCCTGACGGGATCGGGCTTGTCTATTACAAAATGGGAGATCGTGACCGGCACGCTGCCTCCTCTATCGGCGGAAGCCTGGGAAGAAGCCTTCGACCTGTACAAGGACACGCCACAGTATCGCAAGATCAACGCCGGTATGACCATGGGGGAATTCAAATTTATCTATTTTTGGGAGTACTTTCATCGCCTATGGGCGCGCACGATGGGCTTTGTCTTCTTGATTCCTTTTATAATTTTCTGGCGCAGAGGCTGGTTGGATAAAGTGCTCATGCAGCGATTAGGAATAGTGGTACTACTGGCAGCGCTGGCGGCTTCTTTTGGCTGGATTATGGTAGCGAGTGGACTCATAGAGCGACCCTGGGTGAACGCATACAAGCTGACTTTACACTTGAGTATTGCATTTATAGTGTATAGTTATTTGCTTTGGACCACACTGCGCGTACTGCAGCCCACACCACCGTTCATGGTGCATCCTTCTCTACAACGCTGGACGCTTGGGATAACTATTTTAGCATCTGTACAAATTGTATTAGGCGGTATTATGTCGGGCACCAAGGCTGCATTGTTTTATCCCACTTGGCCAGATATGAAAGGCGAATGTATACCAGGGCTACTGCTACAAGCTGCTAACTGGAATGTGGAAAATTTTGTGCAATACGACGCCACGCCGTTCCTGGTTGCCTGTATTCAGTTTTTGCATAGATCTGTTGCTTATGTTTTGATAATCAGTGCTTTATGGTTTTTTGGGAACGTGCTGAAAGCGCAGATTTCCCCTGCTTTTCGAGTGGGTAGTACCCTGTTGATAATTATGTTAGGAATGCAGGCACTACTGGGCGTATTGACTTTAGTTTATAGCGTGGGTGTCATACCCGTGGCATTGGGCGTACTGCACCAAGGAGGCGCTTTGCTGCTACTTACAATTGCGCTATTTTTGAATTATCAGTTTGCTGGCTCGCGCAGGTAGCCATATCGCTATCGGTGTCATTAGTTCTATGTTGGCTCTGCTGATGCTTGATAATTGATTGGTTTCAAATTTTTAAAACTAAGACAGCGAAATTCCACCATCACATGCCGGTTTACCGTTTGTCTGAAACAGAAATAGCATTTCCGCCCGTAGATTTTGCCGAACCCAATGGCTTGCTTGCGGTGGGGGGTGATCTGTCGGTGGAGCGGCTAATACAGGCTTACGAGCATGGTTTGTTTCCTTGGTTCAATCCAGGAGAGCCATTACTGTGGTGGTCACCTGACCCCCGATTTGTACTTTTCCCAGAGGAACTAAAAGTAGCCAAAAGTATGCGACCTTATTTCAACCAACGCAAATTTGATGTGCGATTCGATACCTGCTTTGAAGCAGTGATACGAGCATGTCAGCGACAACGCCGCAATGGTCAGTTATCTCGTACTTGGATCACCGAAGACATGGTAGCCGCTTACTGTCGGCTGCACGAAGTCGGTTGCGCGCATTCTGTGGAGGTATGGCAATCAACGAATTTAGTGGGTGGTTTGTATGGCATATCGCTTGGGCGGATGTTTTTTGGCGAATCTATGTTTGCCACTGTGAGCAATGCTTCTAAGTTTGGCTTCATCACATTAGTACAGCGCTTGCGGGAGCAGGGCTTCGTGTTAATAGATTGTCAGCAACAAACGCAGCATCTTGGCTCACTGGGTGCGCGGGCTATTGCTCGTAAGGTATTTATAGACATATTACAACAAAATCGGGAATCGGATTATCAATTTGGAAAATGGACTTGAAGTGATTCATTTTCATGGAATAAGTACGATGGCATTTACGATTTTAGAAGTCCGATTTGGGATTTTATAAAGACCTAAAAAGTAGCATTTTAAAAACAAACAGATACGCCGTTTTTCAATTGAGAATGATGGTAATTTCACGTCTTTTTAATTAAACCTCTTTTCAACGCTATTGTTCGACTACCAAATTGTTGTTAATTGCTGCATTGCTTTAATTTTAAATATTTGAAAATCAATAGCTTAAAAATGTCACAGCTTAAAGAAGGAATGCCTGCGCCTGATTTTAAAGGTGTAAGCGACAATGGTGAGTTGGTTTCTTTGGTGGATTTCAAAGGAAAAAAACTGATTTTGTTTTTTTATCCAAAAGCAGATACGCCGGGTTGTACGGCCGAAGCCTGCAGCTTGCGTGATGCCTACGCCGACCTGCGCGACCGGGGTTTTGCGTTGCTGGGCGTAAGCCCTGATACCACCAAGAAACAAGGCAATTTCAGAAAGAAATACGATCTGCCATTTCCATTATTGGCGGACACGGAGCAGGAGGTACTGAAAGCCTATGGTGCGTGGGGAGAGAAGCAGATGTATGGAAAAACCTATGAAGGGGTACTGCGTACAACGTTTGTGATTGATGAACAAGGTACGATTGAGAAGATATTCACAAAAGTGGATACCAAAAACCACGCTGTACAGATATTAGAAGCAATGGGCGCTTGATGGCTACCATTTTGGTACACTGTTAAAAATAGCAACAAAAAGCATCGCTATTTTCGTGGACACGTCCACCGATGCGTCCAAATTATCATATACCTTCCAATCGCGTGGGTCATTTTCCCATACGGCTATAATATCGAAAGTGCCGGTAGTACTACGTTCGAGCAGCCATTCATTCCAAGTATTTCCATATCGGCTACGCATCGTAAAGATTTGACGAGTACTAATCCGCCAGTGGCGTCGGTCGTTGTTCCACACAGTACGCATCGTGATTACCCGATTGCCGCCGCGCAGTTCCCATTCGTTGGGGTCGCCAGGCCATTTCACCCGTATGGTACCCGCTTCTTCCCCGATGCGGTATCGCCACTCTGTCCAGTTGTTATCGTTGGGCCAGCGCAGGCTAAGTTCGCCATCTATGTCCTCTTGGTCGGTGTAAATCACCCATTCACTAAAGGCGTCGCTCCAGCGCGTGGCAATACCTATAATGGTTTGTGCGCAACAAAAACCAGTTTGCAATAGCAAGAATATGCAACAAAGGTGTAGTTTTCTCATTAGAAAGGTAAATCATCATCGGCTGCGGGTTCGTTATCCGCACTTGGGAAATACCCTCCTCCTGCCTCAGCTGGCGGTGGCGCAGCCACAGGAGAGGCCCCTACCGCTACTTTCTCGACCCGCCAAGCGTTGAGATTCGTAAAATACTTCCCCTGCCATTCGCGGCCGCGAAGGTCAAAATGCACTTTAATTGGCTCGCCTTCTTGGAAAGCGTCAATCAGGCTACAACGCTCCTGTACCAATTGGAATTTGACAAACTGGGGATAATTCCCATCGGCTACTTCGATAACGAATTCTCTCGCCTGGAACGAACTGGTCTTGCTTTCTACATCAAATTTCTTGATCAGCTTGCCCTCTATTTCAAATGAAGTCATGTTGGTTCTTTTCCCTCAAAAGTACGAAAAAGCATCGGTAAATGCGAAGTGAATCAGGAAGTCAATTTATAAATATCGGTAGGCGTAGTACAAACAATGGCGCGGTTTCCTCGCATAGCGATGGGTGCTTTGATGAGTTCTGGGTTGAATTTCAGGACATTAAGCCAGCCTTCTTCGTCAAACTCACGGCCGCGGATGTGCTGCTGGTAGTAAGGATGTGCTTTGTTGAGCAGATCTTTCGGATGGATATTCAGCGCCTTTAATATTTGCTGCCAACTGGTGCCAGTAGATGGCGATTTGGCAAAGGCGTAGCTTTTTACATGCTGCGACATCGTCTGGGCGAAGGCTACAGTACGACGGTCAGAACTGGAATCTGGATTGTAGTAAATCAAAATTTCGCGATCATGTGTTTTCATGGTGAAATATTTTAGTTAAATAAAAAAAACAGTACAAAATACTGGAAATTCACCAAAAAATCAAGTGCGCGATCTTAAAAATTTGTCTGATTAGATTGTAATAGCTTGTTTATCAATACTGTACGTAAATTATAAACTTTTCCTGAAAGTATTCGTCGGTAAAAAAGCTGTTTAATGGCCAGGTTTCTGTGTAAGAACCTCTGGGCAATGCCTGAATTTCGGCATCAATATTGCCCCCTTTTAGGGTAAGAAGACCATTGGGAAGGGCATGCTGCTGCCGGTTGCTGATAAGTCGAAACGCCCAGTCGGCAAGCTGTGGCAAGGGGGCTACGGCTCGGCTCACAGCAAAATCGAATCGCTTGCCGCGAAAATCTTCTACTCTTTGGTGCTGTGCGGTTAGGTTCTTTAATTCCAGCGCATCGGCTACTGCCTGTACCACTTGAATTTTTTTGCGAGTGCCGTCCAGTAAGGTAAAACGTGTATTCGGAAACAAAATAGCCAACGGAATACCTGGAAAGCCGCCGCCAGTGCCGATATCCAGTACTTCCGAGCCAGATTTGAATTGCACAACTTTAGCAATCGCCAAAGAGTGCAGTACATGGTGTACATACAAATTGTCAATATCCTTGCGAGAAATCACGTTGATTTTGGCATTCCAGTCGCGGTACAGTGGGTCCAACTGTGCGAATTGACGCTGCTGCTGCTCTGTCAGTTGCGGGAAATAGCGAAGCAACTCTTGCATTGCAATGATTTTTTAAAACCTTGTTTATCAGTTTATTAGATGTTGAAATGCCTGCCAAACGGGGTCGTTTGAAGGAGGCGGAGCTACAATTTCTACCACTTCATTCGATACCGGATGCCGAAAATGGAGTTTCCAGGCGTGTAAGTGGATAGAATGATCGGGGTTGGCACGCCGGAAACCGTATTTGTCGTCACCTTTTACGGGGCAACCGATGGCAGATAATTGTGCCCGAATTTGATGGTGCCGGCCAGTGACCAATTGTATTTCCAACAAGTGATATGTATCGCTGCTTCCCAGTACCTTGTAGTGCAAGATAGCTTCACGGCTGCCCGATACAGGTGAAGCACTGGCGATAGCTTTATTCAAAGCCGTATTTTTTTTCAGATGATGCACTAAGGTGCCTTCCGTTGCTGGCGGTTGATTTTTTACAACTGCGAGGTAAATTTTGTGTACTTCTCGGTTTTGGAATTGTTGATTCAGGGCAGCCAACGCGCCTTTTGTTTTAGCCAATAGCACGACGCCAGTAGCAGGTCGGTCGAGCCGATGCACTAAGTACAAATTGGATTTGGCATAAATTTCAGCCAGTTCAGGAAGTGATTTGTCGCCTGTTTTATCCGTTTGTACGGGCACGTTAGCTGGCTTGTTGAGTGCCAGCAATTGATTGTTTTTGTATAAAACCAGATCACCTATTTTGAAATTATATATTGCCATGTATCGTTAGGATTGCTAACTAAAAGTTAAGTTGTACACGAGTTATCAATTTGTAAAAGTATTTGAAAAACAGGAGTTTATAAAAAAAATATTTTTGGATAAGCACTCAAAAAATGATTTTCAATCTGTTGAAAGGCGGTTTGCATGTTGAAAAGTGCATTCAAAAAAACATTTAAATTTCTTCATAATCAATATAATCATCATCTTTTTGAGCATCCTTTTGGTTTGAATCTAAGCGGTTTTCTCGTTCGCGTGGCGGCATTAGCCCAGCCAGCAAGGGGGCTACGAATAAGCGATAAGCTAAATAAAAAAGGACAATGTAAACGAGTAGTTTCATATGGTTTTGCTGCTGTTTTTAGAAGGACTGAAAAGCCACTGAATTGATTAATATACGGCAAAGGTAGTCCAAAAACATCATTTTCATCGGTTTTCTGCAAGGAGTAAGTAACAAAGGGTCATTTTTCATAGCAATATTTTATTAGTTTTGCAGTTCAAAAAAATGAAAAAGTGCTATCGGCGTAGCCCAGCTATGTTGCTACACATCTTTCACTTGCACGTATCAACCGAATCAATATTCAGACAAATGAATTCCAATAAAACAATTGCCAATATTGCTGGCTGGCTGGTTTTTGCTGTGGCAATGTCGGTTTATTACCTTTCGGCCGAGCGCTCTGGCAGTCTTTGGGACTGTGGCGAATTTATACTTGGTGCTTATAAACTACAAGTTGTACACCCGCCTGGGGCACCTTTGTTTTTGTTGGTAGGGCGCCTTTTTACATGGTTTGCGGAGTTGTTGTCTAACAACCCCTCAGATATCGCCTTTGCTGTCAACCTGATGTCGGGTATATGTACAGCACTGGCAGCTGCGTTAGTTTGCTGGATAACGATTATGCTCGGCAAACTGGCATTGGTAGGGAGCGAACATGAAATGAATACGGCACAGGCGATCGCTGCGGCGGGGGCTGGCGTGTCGGCAGGGCTGGCTACTGCCTTTAGCACGTCCATTTGGTTTTCGGCGGTAGAAGGTGAAGTGTATGCCATGTCCACATTTTTTACGGCACTGACGCTGTGGGCGATGATCAAATGGTACAGCTTACCGAATACGCCACAAGCCGACCGATGGATCCTGTTTTCGGTGTATTCCGCAGGGCTATCCATTGGTGTACACTTGCTAAGCATCCTTACTTTTCCGGCGCTGGCCATGTTTTACTATTTCAAAAAGTACAAAAATCACACCCTCTTGGGTATGGCTGCTGCCGCTGGTGTAGGTGTGGTGATCATCGGCGCTATTCAGCGGCTAATAATAGTCGGAATTCCTGGGCTATGGGGGCGTTTTGAGTTATTAATGGTGAACACTTTTGGTTTACCATTTCACAGCGGGCTGATACCAACATTGTTGCTGGTAGGGGCTGTCCTTGTTTTTGGTTTGCGCTACGCACATCAAAAACAAAATGCCGTTTTACAAATGATATTGGTTGGTGCAGCTTTGGTGACTATTGGTTTCTCAACGATTGGTATCGTCGTTATTCGTGCCAATGTGGATACCCCCATCAACATGAACGCACCCAGCGATGCCATGCGCCTGATTCCTTATCTTAACCGCGAGCAATATGGCGAACGGCCCCTACTGCGCGGACCACACTTTGAAGCGCAACCATTGCGTAGCAAATCAGAAGATCGCTACGGCCGGGTTGGTAATCGCTATGAAATTGTAGAAAGTAAAATTTCTTATGAATATGCACCCAAGGATCAAATGTTGTTCCCGCGAATGGGTGATTATTCGCAAAGCCGACCACAATTGTACAAGCAATGGATGGGCTTAGACCCTGAAAAACCTTTGCCTATAGGACGCCCTAACCAGGCAGATAATATTAGTTTTTTGATGCGCTACCAACTGGGCTGGATGTACTGGCGCTATTTCATGTGGAATTTTGCAGGCCGCCAGAACGGCGATCAGGGTTATTACCCTTGGGACAAATCAAGCGGGCACTGGCTTTCCGGCGTCAAGCCCATAGATAGCTGGCGCTTGTACAACCAATCGGAACTACCCGATCGGATCGTTAATGATAAGGTGCGCAACAAATACTACATGCTGCCTTTCCTATTTGGGTTATTGGGGATGTTGTTCCATTTCCAGCGTCGCCGAAACGATGCACTGGGGCTGCTCGCCATGTTTATCATTACGGGTATTGGTATTATTATTTATTCTAATCAACCGCCCAACGAACCCCGCGAACGCGACTATGTACTGGCTGGCTCTTTCTTTATCTATTGTATCTGGATTGGGATGGGGGTATTGGCTATATTTGAAACACTGCGCGAACGCTTGAAAATGAATGGATTAGCGCCTGCTGTAATCGCTACCGCTGTCGTGCTGGTAGCACCCGTGCTCATGGGTACGCAAAATTTTGACGATCATACCCGCCGCTATCATAGCGCTGCCCGCGATTATGCATCTAATTTTTTGCAATCTTGTGCGCCCAATGCGGTCATTTTTACCTATGGCGACAATGATACCTATCCGCTCTGGTACGCTCAGGAAGTAGAAGGCATCCGCCCGGATGTGCGCGTTGTGAACCTGAGTCTGATTGCGGTGGATTGGTATATTGATTTGCTGCGCCGAAAAATTAATGATTCGCCGGCATTGAAAATGACCCTTTCCTCCGAAGCAATTCGCGGCCGAAAACGAAATCAGATTCCGTATTATAATCCTTCGGGTCAGGATCAAGAAATTAGTATCCAAACTTTCTTGCAGTTTATTGGAGAAGACCATCCGCTGCGGGCGGCCTCTGGCAATGACTTCAGCAGCCATTATTATTCTAAAAAAGTATTCCTTCCGATAGACCGGGAACAACTGTTAGCAAAAGGTATTATTAAAGAAGAAGATTTAGAGCGCGTGCCAGACCGGATTCCGTTGAATATTAGCCGCGATTATTTAATAAAAGATGATTTAGCTGTTCTGGACATTATTGCGTCCAATCTTTGGGAACGCCCAATTTACTTTGCTGTAACCTGCCGCTCGGAGAAATTCTTTGGTTTACAGGATTTTATGTCGCTTGAAGGCTTGGCGCTGCGCATTACCCCCGTACAATCACCAAGTGATCCAATTTATGGTATCATTGGCAGTGGTCGCCCAGATAGCGAAACAATTTACAAAAATGTAATGGAAAAATTTCGCTGGGGTGGCTTCGACACGCACAACACGCACGTAGATCGCAGCTATACACCAAGTGTGCAAAGTACCCAGCTGAGCATCCGCCGAGCAGCTATTGATTTATTGCAGAAAGGGCAACAGGATAAGGCTTTGCAATTGATTGACAAGTACTTCCAGTCTTTTCCACATATGAATTTCCCATACGACTATCGCACGATGTATATGTTGGATGTATATTTCCAAGCGAATGCTTACGACCGAGCCAAGCCGCACGTACAAATTTTAGCGAATGAAATTGCGCAGCATATGCAGTTCTACGAATCACTCGACCCCAATATTGTAACCACTAGCTTCCAGTCGGAATATGGACTCATGTACCGCACGATGGAAGACTTGGTACGACAGATACGCAACTCCGGCGATGCCGAGTTTTTAAAACAATTAGAAGGTATGTTCGCACCTTATCGGGAAGCAGAAACACTTCCTGAAAACGTGCAACCGCCTATTGAATAGCGCATTATCCATTTTTTTTAACCACCGATAGCCCCGAAAAAAGCATAATCTTCGGGGCTATTGTTTATCTGTTAGCTATCATGAACAAACAAACCATTGCCGTTGGTGCAGACCATGCCGGATTCGAATACAAAGAAGCGATTGTGGCGATGCTTACAGCTCAGGGCTTCAATGTACAGGACAAGGGAACGTACTCTGCGGATTCTACAGATTATCCTGACTTTGCGCACCCTGTAGCTGAAGCAGTAGAATCAGGAGTAGCGCAGTTAGGCGTGCTCATTTGTGGTAGCGGCAACGGCGTAGCTATGACCGCCAACAAACATCAAGGTATTCGCTGCGCGCTATGCTGGCAGGAAGCATTAGCCACATTAGCCCGCCAACATAACAATGCCAACATCATCGCGCTGCCGGCACGCTTTGTATCGCTTGAGCTTGCGCTGCAAATGGTGCGCATCTTTATAACAACCGATTTTGAAGGGGGGCGCCATGCCCGACGGGTAGGCAAAATTGCCTGTGCAGCGTAGCATAAAAAAAGGCTGCCCGGGGTTATTAAGGCAGCCTTAATGTGTGTCCGATAGTTAGTTTTTGTGCAAAACTATCAGCAGGAAGGAAACTATGGGGTTTTGGGGTTACCAGGGTTTAGTTTTCACTAATTTTTGCTTTTCGTTATACAAAATTACACCGAAGAAACTTCGCTCACAACACCAATATTGGTGATACGAGTAAAAGTCAGTCCTTTTTTGTCAAATACGGTAAAGGTACGAACCGGGCATATTGCGCGCGCCAGAAACCAAATGCTATAAAAAGCTGTCCGATAATAACAAAGCAATTTTTCAAAATAGAAAGGGTCACAAACAGGGTATAATTATCTTCTAGCATTACATTCTGCACTAAATACAGAAAAAATGATATCACGTAAGGCAGCATAAGTCCTATGCTTAGCCAAAAATAAGGGTTCTTTGTAATCGGTAGCGCCAAATCATTTTTGTAAGTATGCCAGAGGTACAGCCCAGCTACGCTAAAGGCAAATATTGCGCTGGCGGTTGGATTATAAAATCCAAAGGCTTGATAACCTTCCAAAAACATATAATTAATAACCGATGCTACGATTAGCGTCATCCCAATTCGGAATACCCATATGCTTAATGGACGCGGCAGTAGTAGGTAATAAAACCAACTAAGGCAGATAAATGTGTTGATGTAATACAAAATAGACAAAAAACTAGTATCAGAAACACCCCAGTATATTAAGTATGCCTTGATGTATTCGTAATATTTTACCGCAAAATGATAAAAAGCCTGCTCCAAAATATTTATCACAAAGTAAATAATACGATATATCCAAAATACCTTGAGTGGCCGATTCAGATGCTTTCGCTGCCATAAAGCCACCAGAATCGGGATCAGGATAACGACCGTAGTCACTTTACCAAAAGCAATAAATATTTCATGCGCATTAGCTTCCGTCATAACTCATGATTATGGTTGTGGAGGGGGAATTTTAGCGCCTGCAATAACGCCATCACCGCCGGCCCCTGGAGGAATAGGCATACAATTAGCTGCAATGATAAAAGCATGATACGTCGTACTATCCGGTTCCGGTTTTCCCAGTCGCCCAACAATCACGATATTGTTAAGCGGATTCGTCAGTATCGGAATATTCTCGCCCAATCTTATAAAATCGGATTCATCCAATACGAAGTAATACTCATTTGCGCGCACCGGGTCATTCAGAATGCCCTCCATGTCGTTGCTAAAAACAATCCATTCGGCTCTTACAAAGCTCGGATTATTGATTTCTCGTACACGAAGCGCTACTTCGCCCGATACAGCCATCATCTCTTGCATTTTCCAGAAAGGAAGCGGAAATGACTTTTCTCGATTGGCGCCACCCCAGTAGTTGTTTACAAAGGGTTGAATGGCGTTAAAATCCACCGTGTTGCTAATGCCTTGCAGGCTTTTATATATTACAGCCATAAGATAAAAATATAAAGGGTTATGAAATAAAATTTAATTTTTATTTAGTTTTTTAATATTTGACGAAGGGTGAGCTAAATATCCTATTCGATTTTTACTCAGTATTTTCTGTTCCCGACGCAACGCTTTTATTACATGCGCTTCCTTATAAGCAGTATGTTTATTTAAAGAAAGACTCGGATAATCATTTGTAGGCGCTATGTAGGTTGTTCCATTTAATTTGAAGCTAAAAAACTCGTATTGATACGGAAAATATTTCACTAATGTAAATGGAATTGCGCTGGCACTACTGCTGGATACGTTGCTCAAAGATACAACACGATCCGATTGACCTATTGTTACAGCAGTGCTACTGCGCAGGTAAGTGTAGTTGCTTATTCTGCGTAGCGACCATGAGCCATCTGCCAATTTTTGAAGGGTGGACACCAGATTCTCATCTACATTGGCGGATACGATATCCACTACGTCGTACATGGGAATTGTCACCTGGGCCAAGCGACGCGGCTGAAACAAACATGCCAAGAAGCCCCGCTTTCTGACCAAGGCAGGATCAATATATTGTACAGAGGCATAATGATAACCTGCGCTTGTAATAAAATTTTGATATATTGAATCACTTAAATTAAAATTTTGATACCCTACCACTTTATTCGCGTTATTTCTAAGCAGCTTCAGCAACCCCTCAGTATGCTCCACTTCTTCTGATGGCGGCGGGGGCGAATCTTTTTGACCAAAAGGTATAGGTTGATCGCCATTGATGATTGAAAATGCCGTTGGAGATGAGGTCGTTTCTTCCTCCAAAAAACCATCTGGATTGTTTCTGTACGTATCCGTCAATAACGGACAGGAATTGCAATTGTATGATGGAGCAGCAAATACCAAGTCTTTACGGATATTGTGTACAATGGATATTACCCGATTGATATTATAAAGCGTATTGCTTCCAGCAGAAGTGCTACCGCTAATACCGGTGGATGTATTATTAAATATATCATATGGAAAGAAACTTTCATAGGGGCTGTGCAACAAGGGCGCCAAGGATCATTCGTAATGATGGCAAATTGCTCTTGGCCATTCACATTTTCTATTTGGTAGCCAGTAACCACCAATGCGTGATCACCGTTTACACCGCTACTGCCGGCAGTAGTGCTGGCAGCAACATTGATAATAAAAGGCTGACAATCTTTTATTTGTTGAATAATCTTCTCTTTTGAAATGGGATTACCTGCACGATTGACTTGTTGGGTAGAACTATATCCATAAGAAAAAAAGAGCAAATCATAGCGATCGGGCTGAGGGTTTAATCCACCGTCAGAAGTAGAAGTCAGGGCATAATTGGTAAAACCTACAATAGAACCTACACAGCTGGACGAATCGCAAACTTTTGGGCAGTTTTGGCAGCAATTAAGCGAATTTGTGTCAAGGATGGGGTTTTCTATTTTTAGCATGCGTTTTACAATATTACATTGTGTAATATTATTGTCAGGATCATGAAAATCCATAATCATTTTTACGGATGCCGCCCAGCACCAGCGATTGGTATCCTGACTCTTGTAAGGAACCTTCATTTTTAAGCTATATTGAGCAGAAGTGGTCGTATTGATGCTACTCGCACCGGCTATTATGGCAATAAGAATGATGCGAATCAAAGCGTTTTTCATAACATTTTGTTTTTATTTAGGTACTATTTCAAAACGAGTAAACTTTTTATAATGCTCTGATTTTAAATATCTTATAGTTAGATTAACAGTGATTTACACATAATTTTATATTTATATTCAAGGGATCAGCTTCAATTCAATGGCTTTTATGATTGCCTCTGCTTTAGAATTCACATGTAATTTTTCATAAATATGACGAATATGCGCATGTACCCCATGAAAAGTTAGCTTTAGGGCTACACCAATTTCATCATAGGTTTTGCCTTTACCCATTTCCTGAAGTACTTCCATTTCGCGTGGCGTGAGCGGTACGTAGTCTGGATTGCTCATGAACAAAGGCGTATTAAATAGCTGAATCACTTTGGTGATAATAGCTTCCGAAAGATAACCGCCACCCTTATTCACATTGATGATTGCCTGTTCTAATTGGTCCATCAGATCCGTTTTGAGAATATACCCCGAAGCGCCCCTGCACAGTGCTACAAAAATGGGGTGGTTCTCTTCAAATCGAGTTTGCACCAAAATTTTAGTTTCTGGGCGCACGGCTTTTATTTTTTTGATAGCATCTAAGCCGCTGATTCCCGGAATTTCTATATCCATCAGTACGATATCTGGTTGAAAGTCAACTACTTGCCGAACGGCTTTATCGGCCGTAGGAAATGTGTCTGTTAGAAATAGTGTATTGGGGCGTTGGGCGCAGTAGTCTTTTATCAGATCCCTAACACTTATATTATCTTCAAATAAAAGAAGTCGAATAGGAGCTGGCATAATAAAAACATTTACTTGACGACAAAAAAAATATCACCTTGTATAATATTTTGCTGTATAAAATTATCACTTTATCAATCGGCGGTAGCCAAGCTAAGTTGCGGTTCAAAATTGGTTGTAAATAAATTTATTACATCCGGTATAATGGTTGCTGAAAGATACCCAAAACCATTATATACAGCTCTGATGGCGCATTCCAATTGGTATATCATATCCGTTTTGAGTACATAGCCCTGAGCACCGCAGCACAGCGCACGGAATATATGGTGCTTATTTTTTTCATTGCACAGTATCATAATTTTGACATGCGGATGGGTCATTCTAAGCGCTCGCAATACATCCAATCCATTATTATCGCATACTTCAGTATCTATAATGACTACATCGGGCTGTATCCATTCTATTTGTGCCAATGCATTATTTGTATATTCGAAAGCGTAGGATAATTGCACCCGCTCGGATTCAGATAATAAATCCGTAAATAAATCACGGACATTTTTATTGCGCTCGTATAAAACGACTTTTATAGGTTCTTGCATGACAAATGATTGTGCTTGTTTTAAGGTACAACGACGAACTTAACTTATTGTAAATAGTTGATTTTCAGTGCTATTTACCCGTTTGTTGAGGCGTTTTTGAAATAGTATCAATGTTTGATACAAAACTCGATAAAGTGTGCGAATCATTCTATCCCCAATATTGGTACTAAGGCTACATTTCAGGTAGGAACATAGTGACAACAACACCATTGCCCACTGTTGTGTGCATTTCAAAATCCATAAGCCCATCTTTAGCTAAGCTAAACAGACTTTTTAAGCCAATGCGGCCACCGTTGCTTTGTCCGTTGGTCTGGTCTGGTTCGTTGAGTTTCGCGGCAAGGTCAAAACCTTGTCCGTTATCCTGTATATGGATTCGTATTCCTTTTCTGATACGTTGGATGTGCATGACAAATAGAGAGGCGTTGGCATGTTTGTAGCAGTTATTTATGAGTTCTTTCAGGATGAGTCCTAACTTTTCAATACGAGCAAGATCAATTTTAACGAGATCATTTTCTGGTAAATCATTCTGGTAATCCAGTTGAATACCTTTCAACGCGAAGCATTCCTGTGCGTGCCAGTGTACATCGTTAAGTACGGTCTGGAGAGAATTCTTATTAGGGTCAATCAAGTCAAATATAAATCGGAGCTTGCGCTCTATACCGTGCAAAATAATTTGCGCTTTGGCTAAGTTGTTTTGTGTGCTGAAAATAAGGCGGCGCAGTTCCTGTTGCGCCATCGTGATGCGGCCCGATACGCCCAGCAAATCGCCACCTAAGTCTGTGTGGAGCCGCTTGGTCCATTCGCTTCGCATGGTGTGTATTTTATAGCGGCTTCGCATTCGATTCACCGTGATAACATATACCGCCGCACTTGATAATAGTAGTAAATAAAGTATAAAAGCAGGTAAATATATCCAAGTATTGTCTTTCGTGACAATTAAATCAAGTCGAGAAGTGGAAATGAATGCCTGCTCCGTACAATGAGAAATAAATAAGGTGTAGATGCCAGGCGGCAAATTGGTGTAAATGGCAAAATTAGCAGATTCTTCTAAAACCGAGCCATGCTGGTCTTGCAAGACAAAACATTGTTGACCAGAGCTGGTTACATCAAATATAGCAAGTGTGGCGGTTGATTTGTAAGTAAGTTGGAAATGTTGTTTATCCGCGTTTACCGGCTTGGGGGTAACACGCTTTCCTGACACTAGACAGACCAGCGAATCTGGCTGTGCATGAAGCCAGAAGGGTATAACGAGGGCAAACAGAAGATATCTCAAGATGCTTGCTATATAAGGGTTTCTAAGTCTATGTAAAATGACTAACGAACCTCCTATTGTGGCCTTAATTGCTTCTCAGAGCATGTTTAAATTTCATACTTTGGTCTGCAAATGTTCATCTATGGAACCT
>CALMSP010000237.1 GCA_937872405.1 uncultured Saprospiraceae bacterium
CTGGAAAATCAACCCTTGCTGCCCCGGCACGCTCTACCCTATGGGCGATGCCCGCCGCGAAAAGGTAGCGGAAGTGCTGCAACGGGTTTCTAAAATGGAGGTTTTTCAAAAACTGAACGAAGGCGAACCATGGGGTATGGGCGAACACCTCGGCATCAGCGAAAGCGAAGGCCGCGAGCGCACCCGACAAGTGCAGAATATCTGCTTGTATTGCGATCAATTTTTTGCCGAGCACATGCAGGATTTTAATACCGAAGCGTTTATAGCTTTGCCAGTAGCCAATAGTTGAATAAAAGAAAGGGCAACCTCCAAAAGAAGCCACCCCTCTCCATTTGTTATTAGCGAGATTGTTCCGGTGTGTTGGAACTATTCTTCAGCCATAAACGGATAGCGATGATCCGTTGGCGGTATAAAATTTTCTTTTATTGTGCGTGGTGACACCCATCGGTAAAGATTGAGTATCGAACCTGCTTTGTCATTCGTGCCAGACCCCCGCGCGCCCCCAAAAGGTTGCTGCCCAACTACAGCGCCAGTTGGCTTATCATTGATATAAAAATTACCAGCTGCATGGCGCAATTTATCTGTAGCCTGCACGATAGCGGCTCGATTTTTGGCAAAAACAGCCCCAGTGAGCGCGTAAGGCGATGTATCATTTACTAAATCAAGCGTAGCTTCAAAATCACTGCCTTCATACACATACACCGTGAGTACCGGCCCAAATATTTCCTCGCACATAGTGCGGTATTTGGGGTCTTTAACGAGTATTATGGTCGGTTCGATAAAATAGCCTTTGGATTTATCACATTCGCCGCCAGCTATAATTTCTGCCGATTTATCCTTTTTTGCCTCTGCAATATAGTTAGAAATTTTATCAAACGCACGTTCATCAATCACAGCATTGAAAAAATTAGTAAAATCTTCAGGAGATCCCATTTTAAAAGAAGCCACTTGAGCCAACAGGTGCTCGCGCACTTCTGGCCATATCTCAGCCGCAATGTAGGCACGAGAAGCCGCCGAACACTTTTGCCCTTGGTATTCAAAAGCGCCCCGCGACAGAGCCGTGGCCACGGCCAAAACATCAGCCGAAGCATGCGCAATAACAAAGTCTTTGCCACCGGTTTCGCCTACAATACGAGGATAAGAGCGGTATTTACTAATATTTTTGCCGATAGTTGCCCAAAGACTTTGAAATACTTTTGTACTACCGGTGAAATGCAAGCCAGCGAAATCGGGATGTTCGAATATAATATCTCCCGCAATGGGTCCATCCACAAAAATCAGATTAATCACACCTGGCGGTAGGCCCGCTGCCTCCAGCACTTCCATGATCACAATTGCTGAATAAATTTGCGTTTCGGCGGGCTTCCACACCACCGTATTGCCCATAAGTGCTGGGGCGCCAGGAAGGTTGCCCGCAATGGAAGTGAAATTGAATGGCGTAAGTGCAAATACAAAGCCTTCCAAAGGGCGGTATTCTAAGCGATTCCAGCTTGTAGGCGCACTGTTAGGCTGCTGGCGGTAAATATCCGTCATGAAGGCGGCATTAAATCGGAAGAAGTCGCACAACTCCGCAACAGCATCAATTTCTGCTTGAAATACATTCTTCGACTGTCCTAACATCGTGGCGGCGTTCATCCGGGCGCGGTAGGGGCCAGCGAGTAAGTCAGCTGCTTTTAAAAATATAGCCGCACGCTCCTGCCAGGGCATGTTCTCCCAGCTTGGTTTGGCTTGCATGGCGGCAGCAATCGCCTCATTCACATGCTTAGCACTACCTTTGCAGAAGTACCCCAGCAAATGCTTGATGTCGTGTGGCGGACGCATAGGAACACGATCGTCAGTTACCACAGGCTTGCCACCTATGTACATCGGTGCTAATATGGTTTTGGATTTAAGTTCCGCCAATGCAGCTTTTAGTGCTATGCGCTCCGGCGAACCTGGCGCATAATTTAGCACGGGTTCATTGACCGGAGCAGGTACTTCAAAGTATGCGTTTGCCATCAGTTCTTTTATTTTGCTGCCGTAAAACTACAATTTTCGGATATATATTGGGTTTTTTAGAGCGAAAAGCCGTTAAAATTTTATCAACCTTGCATAAAAATGCAACCTAAAATGTGCCGACTTCATCGAGTGCGCAAAATCTTTATGTATTTCCATAAATTTATCTACTTTTGATGCGCGTTATTACATTCCTTTGTTCATTATAATAATCTGCTGATGAGCCATATTTATTTGGATCCAATCAGCGTACACAGTTATTCGGATTTATGATAGATATTCTACGCGGCGCTTTAGGTATTGCAGTAATGCTGGGGTTCTGTTATTTGCTGAGCAATAATCGGCGAGCCATCAACTGGCGCTTGGTTTTTACTGGACTCGGGCTGCAATTGCTATTGGCAATAGCCATTTTGCAGGTTGACTTGGTGCGAGGTGTTTTTGATTTTATATCCAGTTTTTTTGTCGTATTGCTCGATTTTACAAAAGCGGGCACCAGGTTTGTACTGGGCGATTGGCCGGACGTGGTGGAAGTACGCGACGGCGCTACGGGCAACGTATTCAACGTTGGATACATTTTTGCTATTAAAGTGTTGCCAACTATTATATTCTTTTCCGCATTATCATCGTTGCTGTATTATCTGGGTATTTTACAATTGATTATCAAGGGGTTTGCTTGGGTGATGAACCGCACAATGCGCATCACGGGCGCAGAAAGTTTGGCGGCAGCAGCCAATATTTTTATTGGGCAAACTGAGGCGCCATTAGTCGTAAAGCCTTATCTGGAAGGTATGTCGCGTTCAGAAATGCTCTGCTTAATGTCGGGCGGCATGGCAACCATCGCAGGTGGCGTCTTTGCGGCGTATGTAGGCTTTTTAGGCGGCAGCGACCCAGTTGCACAGCAAGCCTTTGCTACGCATTTGCTTACCGCATCTATCATGTCAGCACCGGCAGCTATTCTGGCAGCTAAGATGCTTTATCCAGAGGTGGAAAAGAATGATCTGGAACATCAAAAATTGGATATTTCCAGACAAGATGTAGGCAACAACGTGTTGGATGCCATTTCGCGTGGCACAACCGATGGTATTCGACTGGCTATCAATGTAGGTGCTATGTTGTTGGTTTTCACGGCATTTATCGCACTGCTCAATTACATTTGCGTGCAATTCATCGGCAGTTGGACGGGGTTGAATGATTATGTAGTGCGCACAACGGATGCAAGATTTGAGGGCTTCAATATTCAATACCTTTTGGGCGTACTTTTTTCGCCGATAGCTTGGCTGCTAGGTGCCCCGTGGGAAGACGCTATGCTGGTAGGCCAACTACTGGGGCTGAAAACTACGCTCAACGAATTTCTTGCCTACGCTGCATTGGAAGGCATTAAAGCACAGATTAGCGAAAAATCCGTCATTATCTCTACTTATGCCCTTTGCGGTTTCGCCAACTTCGCCTCTATCGGCATTCAGATTGGAGGCATCGGAGCAATCGCCCCCGGACAACGCAGAAATCTTACAGAACTGGGTATCAAGGCTTTAATTGCCGGCACGATAGCTTGTTTTATGACGGCGGCTATTGCTGGAATGTTGATGTAATGCTCAAATTAAATTTCTTATTAAATTGATTATCAATTACTTGCGAAGTAATGATTACATTGTTTTAAACGCAGAATCACGTATTTGAATATGGGTAATTGCGTTCTTTTCAACACTTTTTGGCATTTATAAAATGTATTTAGATTTTTTTCAATAATTCAAATTTACCCCTCCGAATAACGAAAATTTCTCGCCCGATCTTCATTTCCTGGCCTTCATTCAGGTTAATGAGATTATCCAAATCATCCTCAATCGTATGAACAGAACCACCCGTACTGCGCGCCAGATTCAAATATGCAGGATTGATGCCATTGTCTATACCGCAGAGTATAATACGCACCGGCTTATTAACCTGATTTATTAAAACCATATCACGAGGTGTTGCCCAGTTGTCGGCAATCATGATAATCTCTTCACATTCAGGGCAAATTTTTAATCCATATAATAAAGCCTCTAAATTATTTTCTGGTTCGTCGCCGCCGGTTCCTCTTTCTACTACCCTGTTAGCCAGTTCTGCTATCGCCTCAAACGATTTCGTTTGAGTATGATAGATACCCCCTGTCTTTCCAATTATTTTTTCTGCATCGGGTTTATCGTCGCCATCATTAAAAAACACGATATGCTCTACTTTACCAGTATTCTCAGCCAGCATAAACCACAGCAAAAGCTGAGCCGTATAAGGCGACATGCTACCCGTCAGATCCGTCACAACCATCATTTTATGCCAAGAAGCATTGCGCCCCAGCGCATGGAAAATAGTGGAGTCCCCTTCTGTCAGTTGTACCAATTGTGCTGCATCGGTAAAATCAGGCAATTCGTCTTTGTCCGAATACGTCAACAAAAACCCATGTGGCAAGGCCCGGGCTTCGGCTTCGGTTCGACAGTTGGTTTGGCGAATGAATCCCCAACTTTCCGTATCGTGCCTCAGGCGGCCAGGCATACGGCGCTCCAGTTCTAATAATCGCTGCCGGTTAAGCGCTTGCTGACGGCGCCGATTCCCTTTCGGAAAATCGGTGTACACCAAGTCAATCCGCAACAATCGCGCACCGCGCCAGGATTCATGGTCAGGCAGATTAAGCGGTTGTCGGCTAGCATATTTCAGCGCCACAAAATATTGATGAGGTGCCAATGTTGCCGTATCAAAGCGCATGATCTCGGTAAGGTTGCCCTCTTGTAGGATAGCTTCGACCGGCAGGTGCTGAGCAGTCAAGCTCCAATAGCAGCATAGGGCTACCAAAGGAAGTAGAAGTCTCATAGTTATTCATTTTGGGCGTTCATGTATTGCTTTGCTTGTAAATCATTAATAAGATGGCAAAGGCAATTTGATGTCTAATCGTCAAATCTAAAATAACTTTTTTATATTTGGCACTACTGCTTCTTTAAAATATTGCAAGCACATTATAAAATTGAATTTAACCTCTTGCTTCCACACATACGATGAAAAAAATTAATTATCCGATGCTCTGCTATGAGCTACAGCCCCAATTGGTGCTGGGTGTTGTGGTTGGTTCTAATTATCAAATTATAGAAAAAGATAAACGCAGTGCGCGCGCTGCCTTAACTTACTATTTGCAAAATCAATATCGAAAGGATGGGCTGCAAGCATTCGGGCTACTCCGTGTCCCAAAAATGAAGATGGTACAAATATCCATAAAGCCTAGTTATATAGAAGCTCAGGGCTATTTCCCGCTCTCTTTCACCGTGCAAGTGCCAGTGGCCGCTGTATATGGGGAAGCATTATTTGGTAATAATTACACCTGTTATTTACCTATTTTAGAAAAATATTTTCATTATTATGATAACAAACAATTAGACACCCTGATCCGGCATTTTGCAACCGGCGCGCTGAATAATATGCAACCAGAAGCCATCTTCCAACTACTGCGCTATCCGAAGCCTATTCTGGAGATCATTGAAATGAAAGTAAAAGACACCGACCGTTATGATTGGTATTCTTTTCATCAAGAACAAGTCCGCAAAAATCTGAATACCCTTACCGAACCCTTCCCCTTGCCCCGAAGCGTACGCAAACGCTTGAGCGCACTACCTGATGTAGCCTGGGAGCAAGAAGAAAAGGTACAGGAAATAATGGAAAAAATTATGGGCGCACGAGCCAATGTGCTGGTGGTGGGCAATTCGGGTTCGGGTAAGAGCGCTATATTGGGGCAGGCTATTCGGAAAATCACTGGCCCGATGCTCAGCCGCCGCATTGGTCTCACTTTTTGGCGCATGCTGTCGCAGCGAATCACCGCCAATGCCAAGTATCTTGGTGAGTGGGAACAAACCGTAGAGGAACTCATTGAAGAACTCACAGCAGCAAACGGGGTGCTTTGGATAGAAGATATTATCCAGCTATTGCAAACTGGCGGCTGGGGCGCCGAGGACAGTGTAGCTGCATTTATGATCACTTTCTTACAACAGGGCAAGTTGCAAATCATTGGCGAGGTCACGCCACAGGAATTAGAAAGTATGCGGCGCCTTTTGCCCAGCTTTGTCGCTTGCTTCCAAATTGTGCCCTTGGAAGAACTGCCAGAGCCTAAAATTCAGCGTATATTGGATAAGTTATCGGCATACATTGAAAAAAATATGGCGATTGTGCTTGAAAAAGAGGCGCTCATGCTGGCTTACCGGCTGCTTGCTCGTTATTATCCATACAAAAGTTTTCCTGGCAAAGCGATTACTTTCTTGGGCACCTGCATCAGCGAAGCGAAAATGCACGGGCAGTCTCAAATGGATCGGGCAACGGTATTGCAGCATTTCGTGACACAAACCGGATTACCAGAATTGTTTTTGCGCGATGATTTGCTGCTGGATCAAACGGAGCTACAAGCGCATTTTGAACAACACATTATCGGACAACCCGAAGCCATTAGGCATTTGATGCGCATTGTAAAAATTTACAAAGCTGGCTTGAACAATCCCAACAAACCCATCGCAACGATGCTGTTTGCAGGCCCTACTGGCGTAGGCAAAACCGCTTGCGCCAAAGTCCTAGCCGATTATTTCTTTGGCAAAGGGCAAAAGCAGTCACCACTAATTCGGATTGACATGAGCGAATTTCAATATCCGGGTCAGATCAGTCGCCTTATTGGGCAAGGCCGCGAAGTGGGACAATTAGTTAAGGATTTACGTGAACGCCCTTTCGCTGTATTATTGTTAGATGAAATCGAAAAGGCAGACCCCTCGGTATTCGATGCTTTGCTCACAGTATTGGATGAGGGAGCTTTAGTAGATGCTTATGGCCGTATTACGAATTTTAGAAATACGATCATTATCATGACGTCGAACTTAGGCGCATCGAATCGGCCAGCCTTAGGCTTCAACCCTACCGACAATGAAAAAGCAATTTATCAATCGGCGATTGAAAATTATTTCCGACCGGAGTTTTTCAATCGCATAGATCACCTGGTGTTCTTCGCGCCGCTTACCGCTGAGGCTATCCAGCGCATCATTCGTAAAGAATTGAATGACCTTCGCCAACGGGAGGGTTTCGTCAAACGCCACCTGCATCTGAATTTTTCTGAAGCGCTTATTGAACACATTGTGCATGCAGGATTTGACCAACGCTACGGCGCGCGCCCGCTGCAACGCGCTATTGAACAACTCATTATTCATCCGGTGGCGCAATGGCTACTATCGCAAGCTAATCCAGACAACTGTTCTATTTATATAGATTATGATAATACTGTAAAAATAACGAAGCTAAATGAAAATGATTGAAATTAATTTAAACTGCTGAATTTCAAATGATTAAAAAATAAAAAACGATGGGCTACACATCATGATTTGGAAAATATTATTGATACTTACACTGCTGTTATTTCCGTTTGCTGGGAAATGGCTGGCGGCTCGCCCTGCATTCAAAGCATTAGTAAGCCCCATCATTATCTGCTATGGTATGGGTATCCTCTTAGGTAATATCGAAATTTTTCCGATAGATCGGCCCTTAGCACGCAGCTTCAGCGAAGGCTGTATCTTATTTGCAATACCGCTCCTACTCTACCCCACCAACTTGCCACAATGGCTGCGTTATGCAAATAAAACCTTGCTTTCCTTTGTTTTGTGTGCCGTTGGTGGCTTGCTATCTAATTTAATTTGTATTTATTTTTTTCAACATCATATTACACAAATCTGGAAGATGAGTGGCATGGTAGCAGGGCTTTACACAGGTGGTACGCCCAATATGCAAGGCGTTGGTTTTGCGCTTCAGGCAGAAGAATCGGTCATTGTTACGATTAATGCGGCGGACATTTTAACTGGCGGTATTTACCTGTTATTACTAACTTCGGTGGCGGCACGTATTTTTGGCTGGATATTGCCAGCATTTCAATCAACCTATGCACTTCCGACATCGGCATCCACCGCGCATTTGAATGAGCGCCGCGCCAGCAGGCTCGATTATACGCAAGCTATTATATTGACTATTGGCGTCATAATCTTATCGCTTGGATGCACTTGGTTGCTATATGGCAATCTCGATCAGCCTATTTTTATTTTGCTCGCTATCACTACAATAAGCGTAGGGCTGTCCTTTGTGTCACGTATTCGCTACTGGCCAGGCACATTTGAAGCTGGCGAGTATTTTTTGCTCGTGTTTTGTATTGCCATCGGCGCCTTAGCCAATTTTCGGGAAATCATCGCCGAAGGACAATACATCATTGGTTTTGTGGCCTGCGTATTGGCAGGTACAATTGTGCTGCACACACTACTGTCGCGTCTGTTTGGCATTGACCGCGATACGATGATGCTCACCTCTACGGCCGCGCTATATGGGCCGGCTTTTGTTGGGCAGATTGCGGCTGTTATTGGTAATAAAGAACTGGTATTTTCTGGTATTGCTATGGGCTTGCTGGGCTATGTCATAGGCAATTACTGGGGGATTGGGGTTGCTTATATCGTCAAATGGTATTTGCAAATGCAATGACCAGCCATTCTCCCTAAAAAGTTGATTTTCAAATTTTTATAAAAAATTAATATTCAATCATAATACCGATACTCGGAATCAAGGTACCCTGTGTATCCTGAATGGTTTTCAAGGCGTAGCGCTGCTGATTGCGCGGTGCATCTGGGTTGAGGATGATACCATTTCCAATCGGCTGATTATTTCCATCCAATGGACGATCCAGAATGAGTTGTTCAAAACTCACCACATTGCTGGTCAAGTTCTCAATATCCGCATACAAATTCAGGCTCCATTTATTAAAAAACCACTTTTTGTCCACCCGTATATCAATGGTGTTGCTGGCGTTGGTGCGCTGCGTATTGAGACGCTTAAAATCGCGGATACCACGGCCGTTCACATCCCAATTGTCAGCCAACGCGGAAGCCTCCGAAAAGGGCGTGAAGGGTAGCCCCGTCTGGAAGCGCCAGTTGATACCTATTTCCCAGTCTTTTTTGAGTTTTTTTCCGGCCGTAAGACTCAAAATATGACGGGAATCCCAGGAAGAAGGCACAAACTGTCCGTTTTTATCCTGAAATTCGCTCCAGCCCAGCGTATAAGCAAGAATACCATAAAATCCCTTGTACAGGCGCTGCTGCACCAACAACTCCAGCCCGTAGCTACGCCCATCCGATAGCGGTATAGAAGGCTCATTGCCCAGCACACCAAAATCCCCTCCAAAATTAGCCAGTGCTACGCTATCACGCAGTAAAAAGGGGTAGTCATTCCAATATTTATAATATCCTTCGATGGTAATTTTAGAACTGGCAGCCGTATTGAATTCAAAACCGCCTACAAATTGTTGATTTCGAATATATTTAGCGCCATTCTCTTTATTAACAAAAATATTATTTTCTTGATATCCCAGCACCGTGTAGGGCGGTAATTGATAGTAAATACCTGTATTAAAATTAAAGGCTAACCGCTCGGTAAGTGTATAAGCCAAAGACAGCCGTGGCGAAAACTGCGTAAAGGGATTCTGCATTGTTGTTGAAAAATCGTTGCCATCTATGCGAAAACCAAGCGACAATGCCAAGCGCTCTTCTAATAGTTTTCGACTTAATTGTCCAAACAAGGCATAACGTCGCAAATCAAAAGCGGAAGCGAAATTAACGGTCTGCGGGCCCGCCGATGTAAAAATCCGGTTGAAAGTTTGATTATTATATCGAACATATTCGTAAGCCACGCCGGCATTCAATTTATAATCGCCTAAGCGAGAGGTATTTTCCAATCGGAATTTGTTCTCAATTTCCTGCGAACGATAACGCAGCAGTAAGTTTTCTTCGCTACTCTCGTCATTTTGAAAGTATTTTTTTGCTTCATTATTCAGCATATTTCTGCTGAGGACGGCCGTCCAGTAGCCACTTTTATTATAGCGTTTATATACAATGCCATTTGTATAATTCCACTGCGGCGAAATGGGCAACTGATTCAGAATGAATTGTTGGGTTTCGGTTTGGTTTGCTTCTAAATTGAGCTGAAACTGATCAATGGCCCCCAGCCCTATGAATGTCAACTCGTTCTTATTGTCAATTTTGTATTTGACCTTCGCCTGAAAATCATTGTAGGTAGGTAAAAAGGGTAAATCTAAAGCTCGAAACAGAAACTGTAGATAAGAGCGCCGCGCCGACAGCAAGAATGTAGTGCGCTCGCCAATGAGGCTTCCAGCGTCAAGCCGATATCAGTGGCCCCGACCATAAAAGTACCTCCCAAGCGATCATTGCGACCATCGCGCTGACTGAAATTCAACACGGAACTCAACGCATTCCCTCTATTAGCCGGAAAGGCACCACTGAAAAAATCTACCTCCCGAATGAATAATACATTGATCAGCCCCACTGGCCCACCCGACGCACCTTGCGTAGCAAAATGGTTGATGTTGGGCACTTCTACTTCATCCAGATAGAAACGGTTTTCATTGGGTGCTCCGCCTCTGATAATCAAGTCATTGCGAAAGCTCGCCGTAGTAGTAACGCCCGGTAAAGATTGTATCACTCTCGACACATCCCGATTGCTGCCAGGATTGCGCTGAATTTCGGCTACGCCAATCGTTCGTAAAGATACGGGGCTTTCTTCTGTTTTCCGAAATGGCGCGGTACGCACGACTACTTCCGTCAATTGTCGAATATTTTCTTGCAGCGTTACGTTTACTTCTGCTGGCTTACTGCGCGTAACCTGCACTTCGGAAATGTTTTCGTCATTGAAGCCAAGAAAAGTAACACGAAGATTGTACAAGCCAGGCGCGAGTCCGTCTATTTCGTAGTAGCCATTATCATCCGTCACGGCTCCTTTGCCCGATTCTTCTACCAACACATTAGCAAACGGAATCGGTTCGTTGTTGATCTTATTCGTTACCCGTCCTTTGATGATGCCCGCTTTTTGAGCAAAAACAGGAACGGACAGACAGACGCCGCTAAGCATTACAATAACAATCGTAAGGTGAAAAAATCGAGACATGGACAATCGTTTTATTTCAATTTCGAAGTTTTAAAGTATTTCAAATTGCGATTTCACAACAAAAGCAACTTAAAAAGGTTTTTACTTAACCTCAAAAAAATCTGTTTTCTTCAATAAATTAATCGAAAAAAATTGTAACTCCAGCAGGTAAGCCACCGTCAAAGGTCGAAAACAGTACATACTTTGAATCGGAGAAGCATATATTTATGCCCTTTTAGATGCCAGATATCCAGATGCCAGAAGGGACTGAAAAACAAGTATTTAATGGAATTTAAATACGTCTTTTCCTATTGACAATAATATTATACTATTGCGAACAAGGACTGCGGTCAATGGACGACGATACACAACTAATTGAAGCGGTTTTGAAAGGTAGCAGGGTAGCCTTTCAGACACTGGTGGAAGGCTACCAGTATTATGTGTTCACGATTGTGCTGCGGATATTGCCGTTGCGCGAAGAAGCCGAAGAAGTAGCACAGGATGTATTTTTGAAAGTGAACAAAACCCTCGATAGTTTTGAGCGCAAGTAGAAATTTAGTATTTGGCTGTACGCCATTGCTTGGCGCACTGAGGTTGATGCTGCTCGAAAAAAACAAACACCTACAAGCAGCACGGAAGACGACCGCGCCTTTTTGCAGTTGGCAACTTCCGAACCAACACCTCTACAGGCGGCAGCGCAAGGCGATTTGCAACAGCACCTTCAAGATGATGCCAACTTTACGCAGGCGTTGTGCGTACGATATCGTTTGCACCACATTTTGCAAACGAACGAAGCCGAGCAGCCCTCCATGTATTTTTGTTGCCAAGGTGATGGATCGCCTACCTATTTTGTATCGGCTATCGGTAGCACCGTTGGTTAAATCAATCTGGCTACGTGTATTTGCCTGGTTTACAGCATTTTGCACAATTACGTGTGTCGGAGTGGTATTGGCACTTCCGGGCAAACCCAAGCACTCGGAACCAATGTTGTCGCTTTTATCGGATGCGCTTATGATTCATTCCTACTTATTCAAGCTCTCTGATTGTATTCTGCCTTGCACACGCTATGCCTTATCAGTTTCAGCTTTTTGTGTCTGGCTGCACTTGATTGGCAGCTCAAACGGCAATTTCAAGAAAAATATTTTGCTAAACAAGGTAAATAACTTTATTTCAAAACCTTGATTATCAGGTTTTTACAACCCATCATCTACCGCTTCGATTTACTACACTGGCGCTGGCTTGCTGCGTACTCATCAGCAGAATATCCTCTACATTGACGTGCGGCGGACGCGTAATTGCCCACAGAATGGTTTCCGCTACATCCTGCGCGGTGAGCGGCTGGAAATCTTCATAAATCTTTGCGCGTTCGGCATCGCCATCAAAACGAACTAATGCAAACTCTGTTTCTTCTACATGCCCTGGCGCCACCTGGCTCACACGAATATTGTGCATATGTAAATCCAGTCGCATGGCTTTTGTGAGCGCTTCCACGGCAAATTTCGTGGCACAATAAACATTGCCATTCGGATAGACTTCTTTGCCCGCAATAGAACTGATGTTGAGAATATGCCCCTGCCGACGCCTTACCATAAGGGGTGCGACTAAGCGGGTCACGTACAGCAGTCCTTTCAGGTTGGTATCAATCATTTCTTCCCAGTGCTCCAATAGACCTTCATAGATCGGGTGAAAGCCTTTTGCTTTGCCGGCATTATTAATCAGAATATCAATCTGTTGCCAATCTTCCGAAAGATTGTTGATTGCTTTTTCCGCCGCTTTGGGGTCGCGCACATCAAAATGCAAAGTTTTTATAGATATATCATGCTCATTTTCAATAGATTCTTGCAATTCCTCTAAGCGTTCGCGACGTCGGCCGGTCAGAATGAGGCGGTAGCCATTTTGTGCCAGTAGTAGCGCAGTAGCTCGGCCAATGCCAGAAGTAGCCCCCGTAATAAGCACTGTTTTCCCTTCGCCAGGTAGAAGTTCGGGTTCGGGCATCGGCAGACTTGCTTGTTTGGCGGCTTCCGCTTCCTGAGCCTGGAGCATCTCTTCCAATTGACGGATACTTTGCTTGAGTGCCTCAATCGTATCGTGCGCAATGCCCGTATCGGCGCTAATGACAGGTGCTGCGCTTACCTTGTATTCAAAGGCTTGATCGTTTTCTGGTGTCTTTAATTCAGGATTGATCTTCACGGCCCGCAGATAATACTCACGCGCTGATTCACGATTACCTATTTGATGATACAGCACCGCCAGATCATAATTAGCAAAAGCATGATCAGGCGCTATTTTTAGCATTTTTTCAAAATACTTGATCGCTTTGTGAGGCTTACCGATCGGATCAGCCAGCAGGCTAGCATAACGATAGAGCGCATCTACATTGGTTGCATCATATTTGGCGGCTTTTTTAAAACATTTAGCTGCCCACTCTATCTGATCGGGAAATTGCGCAGCTATGACCATACCGAGCCGATACCAAGCATTGGCATTTTCATCGTTTACATCAATTAATTTTTCGTAAGAATTTTTTGCCAACAAAAAATCCTCCCGCAGTTCTGCCAACTGCCCCATTAGAAATAGCGCGTCTTCATGGTCTGATTCCAAATCAAGTACAACTTCTAATTGATTAATGCTTTCTGCCAATTCGCCGCCATAACGCGCCAGCAATATGGCATATTGATAGCGAAGCGATACGATATCGGGCTGCTGCGCCACCAAATCGGACAATAATGACAAGGCACCAGCTACGTCGCCGTTTTGCGCAGTATTATTTGCTTGGCTTATCCACTGCTGAATATGCGCTTCTGTGACCGGCTCCGGCTGGAATGCTACGTGCGATTCGGCAGTGTCATCATTTAGCTCTGCAAATACGGGCGCCTCAATTGGTAATGCCTCCAACGCTTGGGGCTGGTCTTCCAATGATGCTGCAGGTTCTTCCGGTTCTGTTTGTGGCAACAAACCAACGCCCGGAATATCCGTCAAATCGAATTCAGGAGCCGCGGGTTCGGGTTCAGGCACAGGTTGGCTTGTCGGCACACTGCGCACTTCTGGTGCCAGCGGCGGTAGATCCCGAAGCAAGCGCCAACTTGCATCATCCTGCACGAAGCGGAAAAACCGTTCGAATCCATTGGCACTCAACTCTTCATACGTTAGGCAAGGCAAGTTGCGCAAAGTACGCAAGAACTCACCCACTTCGCCCGATACGTCGCGCATCACTTTTAAGTGGTCATTAAAACGCTCCTCTTCTGCACCTTGCAACTGTCTTTTCTGCTTGCGCAAATCAAGATACTGGTCTTGCCAATAATTGATATATTTAATAATATCACTTACGCGATCAAACTGGGTAGGTGCACTGATTATCTGTCCCGTTTTTTCATCGCGGGTGTACCCGTCCACAACAAGGGGTAAGGTATCGTGGCTGCGCTCTTGCAATAGCTTCAGCCCGCCACTCATACACTGTGCCGATTTTAAGAAATTATCGCTGATAATCAGCAGAATAGGGCGCCTCTGCGGGCGAAGTCGGGCGCTAAGCGGCTCTTCCTCTGTTGTTTTTTTACTATAAAAATGCTCGAATACGTAAGAAGCGCGGCTAAGTTGTCGTTCGATTTCCTCGGCAGTGTGAATATTATCAATACAGTACGCTAATGCAACGTTTTTCATGATGTTGGTTTACAGTTATAATGTTTCTTAAATGTTGTAATGGATACCTTGCACCCGCAGGAAACGCAGAATCAGATCGAACAAGTATTCATAAGTGTATAATTTCGTTCCTGCTGTGGCGTTTTTTTTCATAGAAAGTAAAAAATTCTGTGCGGAATTTTAATCTTGTATCATTTTAAGATGATTCTGCCAATAATTGTTTAATCAAATCATCAAATTCGCGTTGAAATGCAGCGTAAGCGCTGGTAGCTGGCCCCGAAAAGCCGGTATGAATCTGACGCACCCTGCCCCGCTTGTCCACAATAATCATCGTCGGATACGACAGCACTTGATTGAGCATAGGCAGCGCCCGAGCCGCTTCCGCTTTATCAGATGATGTGCCTGCTAATAATATCTCATAGTCCAGTTGAAAATAATCCCGATACTGCCGAATAGCTTGCATAGAGCGGTCGCGGTCGCGGTATCGCTCGAACGCCAGCCCAATAATCGCTATATCCAATTGCGGATTTTTTTTACGATATTGTAATAAAAACTCGGTTTCGTCACGACAGTTAGGGCACCACGTTCCCATAAGCTGAATGATTGTTACTTTGCCTTGGTACGGTGGTTCATTTAATGAAATAATTTTGCCGTCCGGATTTTCAAAAGCAAATTCAACCCTGTCATAGCCAGGTTTCAGAAAGGTAAGCGAATGAGGATCGTTCAACTGAAATTCACTATTGCGGCGCGCCTCCCAGGTGGCTCGATAATGCGTACCCGACAGAAAAGAACCAGACAGGGTGCCGTTGGGCTGCATTTTAGCTTCAAATAAAAAAGCATGTGAGCCATCAAAACATGATAAATAAACTTTATCATCTTGCACAGTACCTTCCAAAAAGCGATAATCCCCAGTTTCTGTAAGGAAAGTACCCGTCAAATAATTGTCCTGCTGTTGGAATTCTCCCACCGCCAAGTAGGGTTGCTCCCCTTCCGAATCAAACCGAACTTCCCACCGACCGCTCACATTAGCTGCTGGCGGCTTGCGCAAAGTGGTAAACCGATGCGCTTCGCCTTGCTTTGCAACAAAAGGAATGGTGTAATTCTCGCGATAATTAACGACCCATTCGCCTTGCATCACTTTTTCTTGATAAATGGCTCGAATGTAAGAATCAAACACCGGAAAGTGGATCAGAATGGTATCCTTCGCTGTTTTACGATCGCGCCCAAATGAGATGCTATCCACTCGAATACGCTCTTCTCCATTGTGTATTTCTATATAAAACCGATTGGCACCTTCATATTTTACTTCAAAATTGAATGGCAACTCGCCACGAACGATCTCCTCCAACTTTCCAAAACCGCCTGCCGCTGCCGACTCCCCGCGCACCGATGCCGCTACAGGATCCAATGTTAAGGTGGCCCGCCACATACCTGGCGCCACCGCCGTGTAAGGATTCTCCGCCACAAAACACCCAGAAAGAGCCACTCCCATCACCAAAAATAAAATAATCAATAATTTTGAAATATTGAATATTGACATCATGTTTATTATTTACCACTTATTATTTACCATCCCCATTTCCCATCACCTATCCCCCATCACCTATCCCCCATCACCCATCACCTATCACCTATGGCCTATCACCCATCACCTAATTCATTCACCGCCGCCTTTCTCGCCTACAAACTGATGCT
>CALMSP010000238.1 GCA_937872405.1 uncultured Saprospiraceae bacterium
ATCAAACCACGAGCGCGGCTCGGACAAAGCAAACCAGCTATTATTATACCAATTTGATATACCCGAAGCGTTGGCATAATAAGCGTACATTGGATCAGTTTTTATTACATCCAATGCAATAACTTTATTCGGGTATGTCCAATCTGCATCATAAGTGCCATGGCACTTACTACAATGTGCTTCAAATATAACTTTGCCCTCGGCTGCCAGCGTTACCTCAATAGGGCCGGGGTATTTCGGTGGTTCTAAGCTACGCAGCCAAGCCAACACGTCGCGAAAGTTATTTACTGCCTGCCGCGCCGCCGCACTGTCGGGTATGCCCAGCACCGAAGCCTGAAATAATAATTTTGTGAAATCGCCACGGCCACCACCGTTATAATATAATCCATTTTTTTTCTTTACATTCCATAGCGGCGGTACATCCGTAGCCACCGGATAGTCAGCCATCGTATAATTTGGCTCGGCGCGCCAGGTCAAATCCACTGGGTCGCGGTGCATCATACAGGCTTCTGCCAATCGGAATGCGGGGTTAGCGCCCTGCTGATTGAGGTAAATATGAGGTGCCATCGCACGAGAATAATTACCAAAATCTTGAAAAGCCTGCCATTCGGACGATGATTTTTTGTATTTCAAATCCATACCGATGTACACCGTTTTGACAAATGCCTTCATACTTTTCGTATAATCAGAAAAACTATTACCCAGCCCAGGCAATATATTTCCATTTACTTCGCCAGCATGACAGGCAAAACAATTGCCATTCATTACTTCCACGCCATTGGCTGCTCGGAAAACCGTTGTTGCAAAAGGCATATTGGCATTGGCACCAGTGCGCTGGAAAACCGTATCTGGGCTTTTGGCAAAACGCTTTTGCACCATCGTAAATGGAATACCCGTACCAATATAATCACCATAAATTAGATAATTCAGCCCGACCTGCGGGTCACCCTCCAACTGCTGGGGCGTGGCGGGCACCTCAAAGTATTGCCAGTTGCTGGATGCAGTAGGCTTTGGCAGCTCTCGGTAGGTTTTGCACGCAATAACGCTTGCTAATGTGATTATTATAAATATAATTTTTTTCATGTATTTTATTTTACTACAATCGGATTTACCAATTTTTAGCTGTCAAATACGTCCTTGTTATCCTAACAGTCCTGTTGGCAAGTTGTTCTTCATAGAAAACGCACTTTTATTTAGAGTATGTTTAAAATTCGTTTTTGAAGTCGAAAATGATCAGATTTG
>CALMSP010000239.1 GCA_937872405.1 uncultured Saprospiraceae bacterium
ACCCAAATCTGATCATTTTCGACTTCAAAAACGAATTTTAAACATACTCTTAGACAATTTGAAATGGCATTCTTTCTTTTTGAAGCTTGGTAAAACACAAAAAATGTGCTGCGCTTTTTATTATCTTTACAATCATTTAAAATTCTACTATGCTAACCCAAAAATCGCTCGATTTTCTACAAGATCTTACACGCAACAACAACCGTGATTGGTTTCATGATCATAAATTACGCTATGAACAGGATTTGAAAAAACCTTTTCAAGCATTTGTTGGTTCTGTCATTGATCGTATCCAAGAAGTAGATGATTCGCTCATTCTACTACCTCGCCAAGCCATTTTTCGCATCAACCGCGACACGCGATTTTCCAAAGATAAAAGTCCATACAAGACGCATGTGGCAGCAATCATCTGCCCAGGAGGTACCAAAAATAAAGTGTATCCAGGCTTTTATATGCACCTTGAGCCATCCAAATTGATGCTGGGTGGTGGGGCCTATTTTTTAGAAGCGGAACCGCTGTATCGGGTGCGTCAATTTATAAGCCTGCATCCTGAACGCTTTCGAGCACTCATCCAGGCGCCCGATTTTGTACAAAGATATGGCCGCCTGCAAGGAGAACAAAATAAACGCTTGCAGCCAGAATTTTCAGGTGTGGCAAAAACGCAGCCGTTATTATTCAATAAACAATTTTATTACATGGCGGAATTATCGTCGGAGGTAGCTCTTGACTCGGATGCCCTTTCCACTGTATTCTCCTACTATCAAACGGCGAAAGGGCTGAACGACTTCTTAGCAGAAGCGATAACAATGGGATGATGAACCCGCTTTACACTTTTGCCATCCGCTGCCGAAGCCAGTGGTCGGCCAGCACCAATGCAGTCATTGCCTCCACAATGGGCACAGCACGAGGTAGCACACAGGGGTCGTGGCGCCCCCGCCCGCTGACGACTACCGATTCGCCCGCCTCGTTTACCGATTCTTGCTCCGGTATAATCGTTGCTACGGGTTTGAAGGCTACCCGAAAGTAAATATCCATGCCATTGGATATACCGCCTTGAATGCCGCCCGAAAAATTGCTGCGAGTTTTAATGCCATCAGCATCGCTGTAAAACGGGTCATTATGTTGTGAACCACGCAACGTAACGCCCGCAAAACCAGAGCCAAATTCAAAGCCTTTTGTTGCATTGATACTCATCACGGCTTTAGCCAAGTCTGCATGAAGTTTGTCGAATACCGGTTCGCCCCAGCCCGGCGGGCAGCCTTGTACTACTGTGCTCACCACGCCACCAATAGTGTCGCCATCTTTGCGCACCGTTTTGATGAGTTGAACCATGGCAGCAGCCATAGCTGGGTCGGGGCAGCGCACGTCATTGGCTTCTATTTGATTCAAATCCAATTCTTGATAGCCCTTTTCGAGTTTCAAATGCCCGACCTGACTCACGTAAGCGCGCACCTGCACCCCGATGCTGTCTAAAAGTAGTTTGGCAATAGCACCTGCCGCCACTCGTGCTGCCGTTTCGCGAGCAGAGGAGCGCCCACCGCCACGGTAGTCACGCACTCCATATTTGGCAAAAAAGGTGAAATCCGCATGAGAAGGCCGGAATTTATCAGCAATGTGGCTGTAATCGCCAGAGCGTTGGTCGTCATTATAAATGACCATAGCAATCGGTGTTCCGGTGCTGCGTCCTTCAAAAGTACCAGATAAAATATGCACCGTATCACTTTCTTTGCGTTGGGTGACAATGCTGGATTGTCCCGGGCGACGCCGATCCAATTCCTGTTGGATAAAATCTGTATCAATAGGCAACCCTGCCGGGCAACCGTCCACGATGACGCCAATGGCTGGCCCGTGTGATTCTCCAAAAGTGCTAATTCTGAATACTTGTCCGAAAGTATTTCCTGGCATGAAGATTCCGGTGTTGTGATTGAATCAATGGTGGCGCGCATCGCTGTCAGATGACATCCGCACATCACTGGGCAAGATTAAGAAAAAATCGGGTGATTTTGATATTAAAAAGACGATATAACACCGTATTTACAGGTGTGGCTGCGAGCCGGACGCGGATGTACGGGGTTTATCCAAGGGTTCTACTAACAAAGTATGATCATCTATCACACCAACTACGCGCACGGGCGCCCCTTCGGGTAGTACAGCACCAGCGGTAGTGACGGCATCCAATTCAATCGGCATCCGGCTCAATTCTATATGCACCTTACCAGCGCCATGACGATGCGGCGGGATAGACTCCAAGACCTGCCCTGTACTGCTACAAACTCGGCGTGCCCAGGAAGAACGCTGATTACGCAGTATCATGAACCGTAGCCCAGCGCCAAGTACCCCGCCCCCAAAACCAGCAACGAGAATGTACTCAGGTTCGTGACGCCAGTAAGAAACCAGCAGCCCAAGCCAGCTGAAAACAATAAAAAACAACAGCACGCTAAACGGTCCAAGCCGCCAGCGCGGTGCCTTTAAGGGCATAGTTTCAGCTTCTTCGTTAAAGAGCGTGAGCAACAGCCAGATCAATCCAAGCAAAGTAGAAACCACGGCCAAAGCCCGGAGTAATTGCTGAAGTGTCCAAAAGTCGCTGATAAAATATTGTAAAAACATAAATATGTGTTCAAAGAAATTACAGCCATCTGAATTTTGACAAGTAGGACGCTGTGAATCATTCAAATAAACATTTTTGGGTGGATTTTGCTCAAAAGTTTCGACAAAAAACAATTTATTTTCGGCGAACAGTAGCATTTACATGCATTTACACATGCTTTACACATTTATATTTACCTAAAAGCCGCTGCGTGTTTAATTCTTTTTAACTTTGTATTGACATTTAATTTATCTGTTATGCCAATTATTCCGGAGGCAATAGAAATATACAGCACAAACCCAATGCTCGACGTCAAACTCTTTTCAGGAACAGCGTCCTATTATTTAGCCAAAGAAATCGCCGATTTTTACGGTCAGGCACTGGGCAAGAGCACGGTGCTTCGATTCAGCGATAGCGAAATGCAGCCTGTAATTGATGAATCCGTACGCGGCGCATTTGTGTTTTTTATTCAATCCACTTTTCCGCCAGCAGAAAATCTCATGGAACTGCTGCTGCTCATTGATGCTGCCAAACGCGCTTCGGCTGGGTACATCACAGCCGTTATTCCTTATTTTGGCTATGCCCGCCAAGATCGTAAAGACAAGCCACGGGTGCCCATTTCTGCTAAGCTGGTTGCGAATTTGTTGCAAGCTGCGGGCACCAACCGCGTAATGACCATGGACTTGCACGCTGATCAAATACAAGGTTTTTTCGATATTCCAGTGGATCACCTGAAAAGCGACGCCATTTACATCCCGTACCTCGAAGAGCAAGACCTTTCCAACGTTATCTTTGCATCGCCCGATGTGGGCGGCGTCAAACGCGCACGGGCTTACGCCAAATATTTTCACCGCGAATTGGTTATCTGCGACAAATACCGCGAAAAAGCGAATGAAGTAGCTGGTATGACTGTAATCGGAAATGTAGAAGGCGGCGATGTCATTCTGGTAGATGATTTAGTGGATACAGCGGGCACCCTAAGCCGTGCAGCCGACATCCTGATTAAAAAAGGTGCCAAAAGTGTGCGCGCACTTTGTACCCACCCTATTCTGTCAGGTAAGGCTTATGACAATATTGAGCAATCGGAATTGCAAGAAGTACTGGTTTGCGACACGATTCCGCTCAAGCGGCAATCCTCTAAGATTAAGGTACTTTCTACCGCCAAGTTGTTTTCGCGTGCTATTCGCAATACACATGAGCACCGCTCGATTTCTGCTTTATTTGTAGAGGGCTAATAGCCTGAAAATCAGTATTTTATGCCGGAAGTTCCACTGGATAACCCCGTACCCGTGCGCCAGCGTGAAGCCCTACCGCTTCCAGCACTCCAAGCATGGCTGCGCGCAGAAGTGCCTAATATCGGTGAAGTGCAGAACATCTTACAGTTTCCGGGTGGCTATTCCAATCTGACTTACTGTTTGCAAACCGCCGAGCAAGATTACATCCTACGCCGACCGCCGGTTGGCGCCAGCATCAAAAGTGGGCATGACATGAGTCGGGAATTTCGCGTACTGACGCTACTCCAACCACATTATAACAACATTCCTACGCCCGTAGCTTATTGCTCTGATGAAAGTATTATTGGTGTGCCTTTTTATATCATGCAACGAATAAAAGGCGTCATACTTCGCGCTACCAATGCGCCAAAACTACAACTTTCACCTGCATGGCTGCATCAATTATCGGAAGCATTAGTGGATAACCTAGTGGTGCTGCACCAGTTAAATATTGAAAAAACAGAATTGATACAACTCTGAAAACCAGAGGGTTATGTAGCTCGACAGGTGGATGGTTGGGTAAAACGGTATCATCATGCCGCCACAGACAATATCATGGCCATGGATGAAATTGCAGACTGGCTTCAACGGCATCAACCTACTCCAAACGCTCCTACCCTCTTACATAATGACTATAAATATGATAATATCATTTGGCAGATCGAGGCAGCCCCAAGTATAGCGGGCGTACTCGATTGGGAGATGGCCACCGTGGGCGATCCACTTATGGATCTCGGCGCAACACTTGCCTACTGGATGGAAGCTATGGATGCTGAAGTGCTACGACAGTTCAATTTTACTTGGTTACCTGGCAACTACACACGCGCAGAAGTACTCACCCGTTATGCCGAACAAAGTGGCCGCGATTTGTCCAATATGCTATTTTATTATGTCTTTGGTTTATTTAAAAATGCTGTCATTGCACAACAAATTTACGCTCGATGGCAGCAAGGACACAGCACCGATGCTCGTTTCGGCGGCCTGATGCCCGTTATCATGGCTATGGCGCAGAAAGCCTTCGATACGCTACATCAAGAAAAGATATAACACGCTTTTTGTCGTATAAAGGACTTTCATCCACAACAAGTTCACCTTACAAAAAAAATTAATGGGTTTAATCAAAAAAAAGTTTGGATTCTAAAATAGAATCGTATAACTTTACATCTTGTAATGATAAATGATTAATTCATCACCCAGAATTCGTTGTTTGTCATTTTATAAGAAAAAAATTGCCAATCAGATATATCTTTGCATCCAGTAGAGAATTCTTAGGCAATCTAAGATTTTAGTAAGGGGGAACGGTTGTCAGGATTAGTTCGTATTGTACGACTAAGTGCCTGGCAACTTTTTTTATTTAGAAGCTATTCTTTCATTATCTTTGCATTCCGACAATTTATTAGCGATAAGCTAACAACCCTTTTTGAGCAAAAATAGAACACTTGGCGCGCATTTTAGCAGTTGACTATGGTACCAAACGAACAGGGCTGGCTGTGACTGACCCGCTGCAAATTATTGCCAATGGGCTGGATACTGTACCCACAGAAAAGGTGCTGGACTATCTGCAGCGCTACATTAGCCAAGAAGCTGTAGAAACAATTGTGGTAGGCGAACCCTTACACTTGGACGGCACGCCCGCACAAATTGCACCGCAAGTCAATGATTTCATGCAAAAACTACGCACGCTCTTTCCTGGTATCACAATTGTTGGACACGACGAGCGATTCACATCGGCAGATGCTAAAAAAATTATTTTACAAAGTGGTATGCGCAAAAAGAAGCGCCGCGACAAGGCGTTGGTGGATAAAGTAAGCGCCGTGCTTATTTTACAGGATTATCTGGAACATATTCGTTATAACCATAGCTGACAGCAAGCAATGATTTTACCAATTTATGCTTATGGGCAGCCTGTATTAAAACAGGTAGCGACAGACATTGAATCAGATTACGCTGATTTACAGACACTTATAACCAACATGTGGGAGACGATGTACAACGCCAATGGTGTAGGGCTAGCTGCTCCGCAGGTGGGGCTACCAATACGGTTGTTTGTGATTGACACCATTCAGATCATGGAAAAGAGCAAAGGGGCCGAAGGACTACGGCAGGTGTTTATTAATGCGCGAAAACTGGAAGAACGCGGCGATCCCTGGACTTACGAAGAGGGTTGCCTCAGCATACCTGAAGTGCGCGGCGATGTAGAGCGCCAGCCCATACTGCGGCTGCAGTGGTTGGACGAACACTTTCAGCCGCAGGAGCAAGTGTTCAGCGGCATCAATGCGCGGGTTATTCAGCACGAGTACGACCACATTGATGGTGTGCTGTTCGTGGATCATCTGAAGCCTGTCAAAAAGCGAATGGTGCGTCGCCAGTTGGAGCATATCCGTAAAGGCAAAGTAAAGGCGGAATACAAGTTAAAATTTGTACGCAACTAATTGATTATTTGCGCCCAAAATCTGCTGGAATTTCTCCCCAGCGTTCGGTATCCCACTTCAGAATTTTATTCGGAAACGTGTGCACATGTAGCCATTTTTCGGCACGTTCGATCACTTGATAAAGCCTTTCTGTGCGCACATTGCGCAGGAGGGTTGTTTTGCATCGTTTGTCGCGTATCCACTTCATAGCATTCCGCGAATCGGTGTAAATGGGCGTCGCTTCGCCTGTTTTTTGAAACATAGCCAGGGCATGTACCAGTGCCAGAAATTCACCAATATTATTCGTTCCCAATTCAAATTTTTGATAAAATAACTGTGCGCCGCTGCGTGTGTCCACCCCCCGATATTCCATCACGCCCGGATTGCCGCTACAGGCCGCATCTACGGCAATGCTATCCCAGATCACGTCTTCTAAATTGGGCGCTGCGCTCGTGCTTTTTTTAGTCGTTATTACATCTGTATAATTTCCAGCAAAAGCCGTTTCAGCCTCGTACCTGCTATCAAAAGCCTTGTACTTTGCGCCCGGATAGCCTTTGATTTGGGCCTGACACGCTTGCCAGGATTCATAAATACCCGGCTCCAGCCCTTGCCACACTACATAATATTTTTGCTTTTTTGACACAAATTACATTTTACATCATAAAATTTGCTAAACAATGTGCGAGCGCAATAATCGCGTAACCTGTTCCCGATTTTTATCAAAAATGTTGAATTCGAATAATATTTAAAGATGACCGATTATTTGTAAGCGTATTAAGTCATTTTGAAGTTATTTAGCATATAATTTTGCATAGCGGGCAATATATTTACCAATAATATCAAATTCGAGGTTAACACGATCGCCAACTTGCAAAGCGTTGAATGTGGTATGTTCGTAAGTATAGGGTATAATCGCCACCGAAAAGGTATCATTAGCGGGTTCTACCACCGTCAGGCTCACGCCATTGATAGTCACCGAGCCTTTATCCACTAACAGATGCTCCTCCGTTGGATTATAACGAAAATGTATGTACCAGCTACCGCCGCGTGTGTCAATTTGCGTGCAAATGCCGGTAGCATCTACATGCCCCTGCACCAGATGCCCATCGAGGCGAGCATTAGCCAGCATCGCGCGCTCCAGATTGACGAGACTGCCCACGCGCCAATCGCCCAGATTCGAGCGCCGCAGTGTTTCCTCTACCGCCGTAACCGTATGCACACCTTCGCCAAGCGCCACAACGGTGAGGCATACGCCATTATGTGATACGCTTTGATCAATTTTTAGTTCTGATGAAATGGGCGACGCCATCGTAAAATGCACGTTGGTTCCTTCCTTTCTGATATCGCGCACTGTGCCCAACGCTTCTATAATTCCTGTGAACATTGTAATATTTTAGGGCATCAAGATATTTCAATATTGTAATAATATCACAATGCCTTATTATAGTAAAACTCATCGAATCAGTTCAATAAAGCCACTTAAAAGCTGTGGTGCTTGTATAATGCCGCTCACCCGGCGCTCGAATACCCGACAGGTGTAGTAATAGGTACCCTCTGCAAGTTCCTGCCCGTTTAGGTTTCTGCCATTCCAGTTGATATTGGGGTCACGGGTTTCGTAAACTAATTGTCCCCAGCGATTGAATACCCGAAACTCTATCTGGTCAATAAAGCAATATGGGAAGGGCCGGAAAGTATCGTTTTGCCCGTCGCCATTGGGGGTGAATGTGTTAGGCAATTCGTAGAATGGGCAATTATCCACACAAATTTCATTGCTTGGGGCACTTTCATTTTTATTAAAATCGAATGCCGTTACATAATAACACCCTGCTATACCGATCTCTGGTGCGTGCTCGTAGGTAGTGCGCGAGGCACCTTCGATGCTGGCAATTAGTTGGAATGGGCCGCCTTCAAAAGGTTTATAGTAAATATTGTAACCTGCTACATCGTCATCATCTGGGCATATCCTCCAAGTAAGGGTGTTGAATAAGTTAGGATTATCAATGCAGGAAATAGCCTGATCACAAATATTTGATACTTGTAGTGTTGGTGGGCAGGGCGGCACATCGTCCACGGGCGTACCACAGCGTTCTTGAGAAGCATTTATAATAGGATTTACAATGCCTTCAATACCATACGAACCAATACTTATAATTTTATAACAATAGGATTGTTCATTAATAAGATTGCGATCCGTATAAGTCAGATTCGTTACAGTAGCCAAGGTATCGAATTCGCCCGATGCATTGCGACGCAACACCTTGTACTCAAAGTTTTCCCAGGGTACATTTTCCTGCCAAGTCAGTATATTAGCACGATCGGTACCGCGTACATTCAGGAAAACGGAGGCCGCTGGATTGGTAGTCCCCAAAGGCTGCGCATTACCACCTGTGTAGAAACGTATCCGATAGCTGTAAGCGGTGCCGGCAGTATTGAGGTTAGTATCCACAAAGCAAGTGTCATTGGCTTCGGCAAAAGTATTGCTAATGAAATTCACGCCAATGGGTTGAAAATTCGCGGCATCCGGGTTAAGCCCAGTAGCCCGCAACACCTCATAGCGATACGGGGGTGGGTTGAGCAGGGTATCCAGATCGAGCGAGCCAGGTTTTGACCAGCAAACACCCATCATACCATTGGCGGCATCGGTACTTTGTACATCTACATTGGTCATGAGTGGTACATCCCGACTGAGTTGCACGCAAGTTTCCAGTGAAGGCAGGCTTTCTACGATATTGAAAATGTACCCCAGTCCAGAGGTCACGCGCCCAAATTCTGCGAGCACTCGATAGCAATAGGTGCGGCCGCGCTCTACATCTTCATCTAAAAACACATAGCGGCCATCTCTGGCATCTTGTACTGGCCCAAGTGTTAGCTTCGTGTAGCCGCGGCCTGCCAAGCCCGTTGTACAAGTATCTATCGGAAATAAATTGCTGCCTTCGCGTCGCCATACACTAAACCCTAAAAACCGACTAAGTGTAATGGATTCGCACTCATAAGGCAACTCCCAAGATACAGTTACGACACCCTCCGATACGGCTGTACGCACATCATCCGGCGGTGGGCCAACCACTTTGATGCGAATGGTTTTTAAGGTGGCCAAACCACTCGTATCCCCAAAAAAGTTATCCGTAGCTTTGAACACTACCGAGTAGTACTGATCCGAAATATGATCGCAAGTGGTTTGCCATCGAAACATTTTTATCACCGGATCATCCCGAAAAATATTATCGTTTTGTTCGAAGGTAGCCGGGCTAATCGGTACCTCAAAAGGCCCACCAAGCGCTGTAAGTCGCACGCGTTGATTCACTTCATCAATAGGTGCAGTAGCTACCACCCGTACTTCGAGCAGTTCGCCGGCTATCACACAAATCTCGTCTATAGCTGTTTCTACAATTGGAGGTTTATTATCACATTCTGTAATGCGTATTTGCATGTCTCTCAGTATAGTATCAATAGGAACACCATCTCGATATTCAATAATAATGATCGCTAGGTTATACTCGCCAGCACGTTGTGGCGCATTCCAGACAATATCCCCCGTCACGGAATTGATGGTAAGCTGATTGAGCGGCCCCGGATTAATCATATTAGGAAAAATATAATTCGGTACGGGTGTCCGATCAGCCATCAGTGGTACGGTAAAATGATACGACAAACTATCGCCGTCGGCATCAAATGCATTGGGGTTGTGCGTAAATACCTTGCCTACGCAACCCACATCTACAGGCGGCTGTAGCAGCACTGGTGTATTGTTGCACCCCTGAAACTGCGGATTTGGGAATGTATAAACCGTTTGCAAGTGAAAGCGAATTTGCTCAGAATTGGGAAAATTCACATTCAAAATACCCCCATTGCGGTTGGGGTCATTCATAGAGATGACATAAGTACCCCGCGATGGGTAGGTGTGAAAAGTAATATAAATATTTTTTTTAATGTCATTTTCGAGCGGCTGCCCTTTCGGAAAAGGGCTACCGGCACCATTTACCCGATATACGCTCGGATTGCAGAAGCCATCGCCAAAGCACACGGTTACCGAGTCGCGATCAGCCTGGAAACTACTGGTTTTAGAATAGGTTACGACCGTAATCTTTACCCTTAGGCTTTCTGAGCAGTCGCCCACTTGTTCCACCGTAATTTCGCCAGCCCGATTGTGCGTAGCGAACAAGGGCAAAGCGAGCAAAGACAGCAAGCTAATGAATACGATTTGTACCATATTAAAACGATGCTCAATTGCAGACATAGTTCGAAGTTGAATGAAGAATAGCAAATGAAGGCAGCTTTCCTTTTGTCTTTAAACAAACGATTCAACAGACAAGTTAATGTTTTGCGCCTAAAAGGAATGTATTTTATCCAACAAAAACCCGTTTTTTTCAACGATTAATCCGCTAAAATAGTTTGTTGTCCGTCGGGCTATCTATTATGAAGCTGTTGCAGGCAATGTTGAAGCCCCGCCCGCCAGTGCGAAATTTGTAGCCCAAAGGTTTCTCGAATTTTGCTTTTATTGAGTACACTGTAAGGCGGCCGGGCGGCCGGCATCGGATAATCTTTCGTTTCAATCGGCTGTACGTGACAAGAGATACCACACATTTCAAAAATTGCCAATGCAAAATCATACCAACTACACACCCCCTCATTACTATAATGATAAATGCCCGATAGCAAAGCCCGATCCACTGTTCCAATATGCGCTTTGGCAATAATATCTAACACCGCTTGCGCCAGATCGCGTGCATAGGTAGGTGTACCTATCTGATCATATACCACGCGCAGTTCCGGCCGCTCTTGTCCTAAGCGCAACATGGTCTTTACAAAATTATGCCCAAAACCCGAATACACCCAAGAGGTTCGAATCACCATCACCTGTGCACCGGTATCTGAGGCAGCCTCTTCACCCTGAAGTTTGGTTTGTGCGTACACGCTTTTCGGAGTGGTGGGGTCCGATTCTCGCAAAGGCGTATTTATAGCATTATGATACACATAATCGGATGAAAAATGAATAAATATGGCGTTATTTTTATAACAAGCTTCCGCCAAATAGCTTACACCCTTTACATTAATTTGATACGCCTGCGCTGCTTCTTGCTCTGCTTTGTCCACAGCGGTATAAGCGGCACAATTAATACAGTAATCAATTTTTTTCATGCGAAAAACGCTGTCAATCTGCGTTTTATCAGTGATATCTAATGTATTTTTATTTACAAAGTGAAATTGAAACGGCGGAAACTGCGGTGCTAAATATTGTAATTCCTGCCCAATTTGCCCGGAAGCTCCCGTTACGAGTATTTGAATCATACGTTACGAATCATTTATAATGTGTTATGATTAGGTTTAGAAGGGGTTTAGAGGTTGAAAGGTTGAAAAGGTTATGGGTTTGAAAGGTTGATGGGGCGAATAGGGGAATGGGACAGTTCCAAAATATGGCATCCATCATCCATCATCTATCATCCATCATCTATCATCTATCATCTAAAAATCTGGTATCTGGCATCCCAAAATCTATCATCTGGCTATTTGCGGTTTTATATTTAAAATTTTACATTTTGCAGTTTAAAAAGGTTGAGAGCAAGTGATAATTATGATATAGCAAAATGCATATATAATAATACTATTACAATCAGTACAATAGGCATGAGATAAAAAGGCAGCAGCACTTTAGAGCGCATAATTTTCCAAATACTTTCCACTTGCCGGCTGTAAGGATGCGGATTAAGTTCGTACAGCCCAGTCAGATCGCCTTCACGGCGCAACTTGACGACCGCTTCGTAGAGTTTGCGAAACTTGCGCTCCGCTTGTAAGAAAAAGCCGTCTAAGTACCAAAAAACGCTGATTGGGAGCAATAAAATCAGCAGTAGCAAGGGATCGCTGAATAGCTTTTGCCGCTCAAAAGCAATGATGAAGGATACGATTCCGATCATCCAGGCGCGCACCTGGAAGCCATTATTCGCCATGCGAGTGATGACACTTTGGATCATGTCTAACTCTTTGTGAATAATATCCTTATTATCTTTAATAAAATCGAGATGATATTTAGTTTCCATATTGCAAAATTAATAAAAAACTACATCGAGTGCATGCCAAACAAAGGCAAAGCGCGGTCTTTTTCTGATAGCTTGATGCGGTCAGCAACTATTTCCCAATCAATATTCAATGTTGGATCATCCCAGCGAATACCCCCCTCGTGTGCTTTAGAGTAAAAATTATCACATTTATAAAAAAATTCAGCTGTTTCGCTTAGCACAACATAGCCATGCGCAAAGCCACGCGGCACAAAGAGTTGGCGTTTGTTAGCTGCACTAAGACGGATGCTGTACCATTTGCCGAAAGTAGGTGAGCCTTCTCGAATGTCCACGGCAATATCCAGTACCTCGCCTTCCACCACACGCACCAGCTTGGCTTGCGCAAAGGGTGCTATTTGATAATGCAACCCACGTAGTACGCCATATGTGGAGCGCGCTTGGTTATCTTGCACAAAAGTGGCAGCAATACCTGCTTGTTGAAAAGTGTGCACATTATAAGCCTCAAAAAAGTAGCCGCGCTCATCTTGCCAAAGGTTTGGCTCAAATACTTTTAAATCGGGGATTTCGGTGTTAATAAATGGCATAAGGAAGCGGTATTTCTTATTATAACTTGTATAACAACTTGATGATCGAATCTGTACAGGTTGCGTATTTTATATCCTTTTTAATTGAAAATGACGTACTTATTTAATTCTTAAAAGCCTGTTTTCAATATTTTGTAAAATCTAAAATCAGACTTATAAAATCATAAATATTATTATTTCTGTCGGAAGAATATTTCAATCGGTACGCCTGTAAATTTGAAGTTTTTACGCAATTGGTTTTCAAGATAGTTTTTATAATTTTCTTTAACATGCTTGGGGTGATTGCAAAAAAAGGCAAATGCCGGATAATAGATAGGAAGTTGGGTAACATATTTAATTTTGATCATTCGGCCTCGATGTGCAGGCGGATGGTAGCGTTCAATGGCTTCCAGCATCACCTCGTTGAGTTCAGCGGTTTTGATTTTGCGGGTACGATTTTCATGCACCTCAAGGGCCATTTCTATCGTTTTAAAGATGCGTTGCTTCTCCAGTGCAGAAATGAATAGAACGGGCACATCATTAAATGGTGCAATGCGCTCACGGATTTCCTTCTCTACGTCGCGGGCGGTGTTGGTTTCCTTTTGTACCAAATCCCATTTATTTACTAATATTACAATGCCTTTGTGGCGGCGCTGCGCTAAGCGAAAAATGCTCATATCTTGGGCCTCTATGCCAGTTTGGGCATCAATCATTAGCAATACAACATCACTCTCCTCAATAGCTTTAATGGCGCGCATTACTGAATAAAACTCGATGTTTTCTTCTACTTTTGCTTTTTTGCGAATGCCGGCCGTATCCACAATAATAAAGTCTTTGCCAAATTTTGTATAACGCGTATGAATAGTGTCGCGGGTAGTGCCAGCAATGTCTGTAACGATATTGCGTTCTTCACCTAATAATGCATTCAATAGAGAGGATTTACCGATATTGGGCTGCCCGACAATAGCAAATTTGGGCAATTCAGACTCTAACGGCGGATCCTCTGAAATACGTTTTACCACGGCATCCAACAGATCGCCAGTGCCGCTGCCGGTAAGTGAAGATACAAAAAATGCCTCCTCAAAGCCCATACTCCAAAATTCATGGGCTTCCATCATACGCTGGGTATTATCGGCTTTATTCACAACTAAGATGACATGCTTCTTCGATCGGCGCAACATGTTGGCGACTTCTTCGTCTAAGTCCGTAATGCCTGTTGTTACATCGGTCATAAATAAAATGACGGTCGCCTCTTCCAACGCGATTTTTACCTGCGAGCGAATCGCCGCCTCGAACACATCCTCCGAACCTTCTACGAAGCCGCCCGTGTCCACTATGGTAAAGGTTTTGCCATTCCAAAAACTGGCCCCGTACTGCCGGTCGCGCGTGACGCCAGGGGTGTTATCAATAATGGCTTGCCGCTCGCCAATCAAGCGATTAAAAAATGTGGATTTACCAACATTCGGACGACCTACTATGGCTACAATATTTCCCATTAATATCTGTTCAAGATTTTAAAAAGTGCGCGAAGATAGCTAAATAAAGCCACTTTTACAAATATGCCATTGCGCAAAGTAGGATGCTTGTTGCTCGGATTCATGTTATGTCTTTTCCCAATCCATTGTTCGGCTCACCGCTTTTTGCCAACCGCCATAGAGTTTTTGTCGCTCATTATCAGGCATTTGTGGCTCGAAAGCTTCATCCAACTGCCATTTTGCTTGTAAATCAGACGGCGACCAGACACCCACCGCCAGCCCCGCCAAATACGCTGCGCCAAGTGCCGTAGTTTCAATGATTTTAGGACGTTCAACGGGCACGCCGAGTATATCCGCCT
>CALMSP010000240.1 GCA_937872405.1 uncultured Saprospiraceae bacterium
TTTTTTATTGCATCGCAACTGGCTGGCGGCTTATCGCGCTACGGCCGATTTTTTTGACCGTAAGTTGAAACGGAATGCTGTAAATAGATGATAGATAAGAGGCGATAGATGATAGACAGGATTTGACTGCCTAAAACATGTTAATTGTTAAAAATAATGCATTTTTTATACACTGATAATCAGCGTGTTGGGCGGTGGAGTTTTAGAGCCGGTATTACTTAGCTATGTATGGATGCGGTTGTTTTCATCAGGAAACACAACACTGGGCTGAAAGGTTTTTGCTTCTTCAAAGTCCATCATAGCATACGAAATCACGATAATGGTATCACCCACTTGCACCCTGCGAGCAGCGGCGCCATTGAGGCAAATAACGCCAGAGTTGCGTTCGCCTTTAATGATGTATGTTTCAAAGCGTTCGCCATTGTTGTTATTCACGATTTGTACTTTTTCCCCCTCTATCAGATTGGCAGCCTCCATGAGTGTTTCATCAATGGTAATGCTACCGACATAATTCAAGTTGGCTTCGGTGACCGTAGCGCGATGTATTTTTGATTTAAACCGATGAATCCACATATTGGACAAAGATAAAATTTGGCTTTTATAAATGATTTTTCAAAAACTGGCGTACTTTCGCTTAAATACATCAAAGAAACAAAATTTTATTGTGAGTAGTTGACAAGAAAGTGTCGGCACGACGAAAAATATTATTCATCAGGAATCAGGATATTGTCAATGAGTCGTATCTGCCCTGACCATACCGCCGTACAGGCTATGGCACGTTGACGTCCGTTCAGATTAGTCAGCGGCATCAGCGTATTCCGATCTACAATTTCAAAATACTCAGGTCGCCAGCCAGGCAGCAGCAATTGGCGCAATGCAAAATCCTTAATCATTGGCACGGGCTGTTGCTGCTCGGCCATCTTCTTAGCCTGTTGCAACGTTTCATAAATGATACCGGCCTCCTTTCGTTGTTTCGGGCTGAGGCGGGCGTTGCGCGAACTCATAGCCAAGCCATTAGCTTCCCGCACCGTTGGGCATACTACAAGTTGCACGGGCAGTTTGCGCTGCTGCAATAGTTCGCGCACGATGATCGTCTGCTGAAAATCTTTTTGCCCCATATAGAGTGCATCCGGCTGCACCAATTGAAGCAAACGTTCTACCACCTGTGCGACGCCTTTGAAATGCCCTGGCCGAAAGGCACCTTCCATCACCTGATCTAAGCCCTTGAAGTCAATAGGATGCCAAGCGTTTTGCCCTATTGGGTAAATCTCATCAACAGCGGGCATAAAAAGTGTGTCGCAACCAACTTTCGTTAGCAATTCTATGTCTTTATGAGGTGTGCGCGGGTATTTTTCAAGATCTGTTGGATCATTAAACTGCGTGGGGTTGACAAAAATACTACAAATGGTGACAGCGTTGGTAGCCGCAGCCTGCCGCACCAATTGCAAATGCCCCTCGTGCAGCGCCCCCATAGTAGGTATGAATGCTACCGGCTTGCGCTGCTTACGCAGATCGTTGAGAAACAGGCGAAGTGGGTTCGTTTTTTTGAACAACAACATGGTGCAAAAGAGCAAACATTACAAAACAATGAACAAATATAGATGTTTTTGTTAACAGCGTATTAAGTTGATGAAAATTAAGGAAAAGTCCTTTGTTTTTCTTAATTTTGCAGTTCTGTTCATTGAGCCGCTGGCTAACGGCTTTCATTCTATTAAATAGTTACCTTGTATGAGCAAAAAGAAAGTGCTGATTGTTACGCAGGAAATGAATCCTTACACTGCGCTCTCTGAAATGTCCGACATTACACTCAAACTTGCCCAAAACATTCATGATAACGGCATGGAGATACGCATACTCATGCCGCGCTTTGGTACGATCAATGAGCGCCGCCACCGTTTGCACGAAGTAGTGCGCCTGTCGGGCATGAATATCATTGTGGATGATGATGATTTTCCGCTCATTATAAAAGTGGCCTCGTTGCAAGAAACCCGTATGCAAGTATATTTCTTGGATAATGAGGATTTCTTCAGCCGCAAATCGGTGTTCAGCGATGACATGGGCGAGCCGTTTGAGGATAATGCCGACCGCATGGTGTTTTTCTGCAAAGGCGTGATTGAAACGGTGAAAAAATTTGGCTGGTCGCCTGATATCGTGCATTGCCATGGCTGGATGACCAGCTTGATACCGCTGTACCTTAAAACCGCCTACAAAGCAGATCCGCTGTTCCAGAATTCTAAGGTGGTCTATTCTATCTATGCCGATGCTATAGAAAAAATGGTGACCGATAATTTTTTAGCCAAAGCAACTATTAATAACTTGACTGCCAGCGATTTGGACTCTTACCAAAACGGCAGTGGCGTTATGCTGCATCATGGGGCTATTGCTTATGCTGATGGATTGATAAAAGGCAGCGATAGATTGAGTGACACCGTTCTACAAGCGTTGAACAAAATGGACAAACCGGTATTGGACTATCAGGAAGAAGACTTGGCCGGCGCATCCATTGAATTTTACCAGTCCTTGCTCACGCAGGAGGTATCCGAATAATTACACAAACATCACACGGGACATTCCCTGTCAGGTTAGCGCGTGCGCAAAGCCTTTCACAGCTTGCCCCACCCGTATTTTTTCTCAACGAATAACCATAAAACTATTTGTAAACATAACTGATATGAAGCAGTTTGTATGTCACTTTGTTGTAATGGGCTTGGTACTGGCGCTACTATTGCCTAGTTGTGTAGAACCGACTGGGCTGGGCGCTGACCTACTCCGAGACGACCAACCCGACGTGGGATTCACGGACACGCTGTCCTTGGAAGTGAAAACGATTAAGCTGGATTCGGTACTCACCTACTTCCCCGTTGGCAACGCCGCTCAGGCGCAACGCAGCTACCTGTTTGGGGAGATGATAGATCCAATCTTTGGAAAATCAAAAGCTCAGCTGTTTGCCCATGTCATACCCTCGTCGTCGTTTTCTTCCACTCGAAATCTGAACACAGCTCAGTTAGATTCTATCGTATTGGTATTGCCTTACGATACCATCAGCGCAGCGTATTATGGCAATATCCAAGAGGAATTCGGCTTAGCGGTGCATCGGATGACCCAAGACATGAACCCGGAGCAAAATTATTATTCCAACGCCACCTTTCAATCAGAAGCGATGCCGCTTGGCACCGCCCGTTTTTTACCGAATAAGGACTCTGTGCGGATCATTCGATATGGCTCCAGTGTAGATACCATTCAGGTGCCTGCACAGTTGCGCATTCCACTCAGCGAAGCGTTTGGGCGCGAGTTGTTGCAGTTGGACACTAACATTTATCTTCGAGATAGCCTCTTCGTATCGTATTTCAAAGGATTGCATATCAAGCCCACTACGGTCAACCAAGGTATGCTCAGTTTCAACCTTATCAATGCGAATGCCGGCGTTTTCTTATACTACACGCTCGATGGTGTACCAGCTCAAATACAATTGCAGTTCAACCCTTTCTGGGCGCGGGTCATCAATTTTCAACATGATTATAATGGTGCGCCGGCGCAGCGGTATATCAATAATAATGTGCTGGGTGATAGTCTGGTTTTTGTGCAGGGAATGTCAGGGCTGAATACAGAAATCACCATTCCGTTTATTCAAAACCTCAAAGGGGTAGTGATCAATAAAGCGGAGTTGGAAGTGCGCATAGCCGATCTGCCCAATGATGATCAGACCCTTTTCAAGCCACTGGAACCCATTATGGTGCTAACGTTCGATCGCAATGGCGAAATTACCGTTGTAGATGACATCGTTTTATTGCAAGCACGAGGACAGAATACCCTCGATGCGGTATATGGCGGCCGGCCACAGGCTGGTAAAAATGGCTCGCCTACATTTTATACCATCAACCTTTCGGCTCATTTGCAAAGCATGGTGAACGGGCAGCGCAGCAATGTACTTCGGCTCTCTGTATTCAATCGCTCCGAGCGCGCTTCGCGGGTAGCGCTGTACGGTGCAAAACATCCGCAGTACAACATTAAAATGAAAATAGCATACACGAGATTATAACAACAAATATATTAAAATTTACACTTTTAACCTGTTCAAAACGAATAACTTATGTGTGGAATAGTAGCTTACATCGGTCAGCAGGAGGCGTATCCTATTCTGATCAAGGGATTGCAACGCTTAGAATATCGGGGTTATGACAGCGCAGGTATTGCGCTATTGAATGGCGATATTCAGGTTTTCAAAAAGAAAGGCAAAGTGCAGGATCTGGCAAACTTTACTGCGGTCATGCAAAAACACGGAACCGCTGGTATCGGGCATACCCGCTGGGCTACACATGGCGCCCCCGACGATATCAACGCGCACCCGCATAGCTCCGGCAACGGCCGCTTAGTGCTGGTACATAATGGGATTATCGAAAATTATGCCTTGCTCAAAAAAGCATTGGAAAAAGAAGGGCATTCCTTTGAAAGCCAAACCGATACCGAGGTGTTGGTACATCTGATTGAAGCGATACAAATGCGCGAGCAATTGCCCTTGGAAGAAGCCGTACGTATTGCCCTCAATCGGGTAGTGGGCGCCTACGCAATTGTGGTGATGGACAAGCAGGAGCCAGGCAAAATGGTAGCCGCCCGCAAGGCCAGCCCCTTGGTAGTTGGTATTGGTAAAAATGAATATTTCCTTGCCTCCGATGCTACTCCAATCATCGAATACACCAAAAAAGTAATTTACCTCAAAGATGAGGAAATGGTGGTGGTAGAGCGCAACGGTGCTTTACAAATTAAAAAAATTAATAATAACGAAGTCCAGACGCCCTTCATCCAAGAGTTGGATATGGAAATCGAAACCTTGGAAAAAGGAGGTTACGACTCGTTCATGCTCAAAGAAATATATGAGCAGCCAAGCACCATCGCCGATTGTATGCGCGGCCGCATGAACGCATCAGAAGCATGGATTAAACTGGGAGGGCTGGAAGAGCACGAAGCACGCATTACCCATGCTCGGCGCTTTATTATTGCAGCTTGCGGCACATCGTGGCATGCCGGCCTTATTGGCGAATACCTCATAGAAGACCTTGCGCGGATACCCGTAGAAGTGGAGTACGCCTCTGAGTTGCGTTATCGCAATCCCATTATCACCCAAGAGGATGTGGTCATTGCGCTGTCGCAATCGGGTGAAACCGCCGATACCTTAGCGGCATTAGAGTTAGCAAAGGAAAAAGGCGCCCTAATTTATGGTATTGTAAATGTAGTGGGGTCTTCCATTGCGCGCATTACTGATGCCGGTTCTTACATCCATGCAGGGCCGGAAATTGGGGTAGCTTCCACCAAGGCTTTTACGGGGCAGGTTACGCTGCTCACCTTGCTGGCACTTAGCCTCGCCCACAAACGTGGCGCTATCAGCAAACAACGCTTTTGCGAATTGTTGACAGAATTAGACCGCATCCCAGCAAAAGTGCAAAAATTATTGGAAAAGAATCCACAAATCGAGTACATTGCAGGAGAAATCAAGGATAGAACAAATGCGCTCTATCTCGGCAGAGGCTACAATTTCCCGATAGCACTGGAAGGCGCGCTCAAGCTGAAGGAGATTTCCTACATCCACGCAGAAGGCTATCCGGCAGCAGAGATGAAGCATGGCCCAATTGCCCTCATTGACGAGCAGATGCCAGTGATTGTGATTGCTACCAACCGCAGCGCTTATGATAAAATTGTAAGCAACATCCAAGAGGTAAAGGCTCGAAACGGTATCGTTATTGCTATTGTAACAGAAGGGGATGAAGTGATTAGTAAAATCGCGGATCATACCATCGAAATCCCCGATACGGAAGAACCACTGACGCCCTTACTATCGGTCATTCCGCTGCAATTGTTGTCGTACCATATCGCACTACTGCGAGGCTGCAATGTAGATCAGCCGCGCAACTTGGCTAAATCGGTTACGGTAGAATAAGCACTAAAATTGGAATAGCCGAAGCTGCTAATATTACATAGTGTATCATTTTTTAAAGTGCTTAAAATATTTAAAAACAAAGCATTTAAATGTGTTATATTTAACAAATATGATTCGAAATTTATGCAATTTTACCCAAAACATTATACTGTATTAATATTTTGAAAATCGTAAATATGGAATCTACCAGGCTACAACTAGAGTACAATGCCGAACGGGAAGACCTCATCATCCCAGAATATGGCCGCCATGTGCAAAAGTTGATCGAATACGCCAAAAACATCGAAGATGTAAAGCAACAGGGCATTTTTATTGATAAAATTGTGGATTTGATGATGCAAATTCATCCACAAAGCCGCAACGTAGAAGATTACCGAAAAAACCCTGGGAAGCACGTTTATGGTATCGCCCGATATGAGCTACAAGCCATGCCCCTCAGCGGCGTGGCCCCCCGCCCCGAAGATGCGACCAAAAAGCCCGAAAAAGTGGCGTATCCAGTGATTGAGGCGCAGTTTCGGCATTATGGGCACAACGTGCAAGCGCTCATTCAGAAGTCTTTGCAAATGGAACCCGGCCCTAAGCGCGACGGCTTTGTGGAGGTGATAGGTTCCTATATGAAATTAGCTTACAAAACTTGGAATAAAGAACACTACGTAAGTGACGATATTATCAAAGCAGACTTAGACACGCTCTCTAAAGGGCAATTAACGCTGCACGATACGGCTTCTTTTGACAACCTGACGATCGCACGCCGGCGCAAGCAACAGCAACAACAGCGCGAATTTGGCGGCCGCGAGCAAGACCGACGAGATCGCGATCGCGGCGCCGATAGAGACCGCGGCGGACACCGCCAACAGCGACACGATCGCAACGGCGGCGCTAATAATAACCGAGGACGTGGCGGCGGCGGCGGTGGCAGAAGAAAATAAAAATCAATTGGTTCCACGCGCACATGGTTCGGGCAGCAGCAGTAGTCCGAACCATGTTGTGTGTAAGGATATTTCCCTGTAAAACTGGTTTGTATGGATTTCCCTCAACCCATTTCTGTCAAAGAAATTGCAGCAAGCATTGGTGCAACCATCATCGGTAACGACCAGCTACTGGCGTCGGGCATCAACGAAATTCATCAGGTGCGCCCTGGCGACATCACTTTCGTGGATGTAAAAAAATATTTCGATAAGGCCCTGAAATCTGCAGCAACCATCATCCTGCTCAATGAAAAAACCGAAGCACCTGCCAATAAAGCCTTGTTGCTCTGCGCCGACCCATTTGCTGCTTATGACAGCCTTGTCAGACAACACCGGCCGTTCTTACCTATGCGCAGCCTCATTAGCGATACAGCTGACATACATCCTACCGCCATCGTAGAGCCAGGCGCTGTCATTGGGCATCATGTACGCATTGGAAAAAATAGTTATGTCCAAGCAAATGCCGTCATTGCCGAATACACCATAATTGAACAAGAGGTGGTTGTACAAAGCGGCGCATTGGTCGGTACAGACGCCTTCTACTTCAAAAAATTCGAAACAGGCTACCAACGCTGGCGCGCTGGCGGGCGCGTCATACTGGAAAACCGCGTGGAAATTGGTGCTGGTTGTACCATTAATAAAGGTGTTTCGGGCGACACCATCATTGGCGCAGGTACAAAACTCGACTCACAAGTACATATTGGGCACGATGTGGTGGTGGGTAAAAATTGCCTGTTCGCTGCGCAGGTAGGGATCGGTGGCAATACGATTATCGGTGATGACGTGGTGCTTTACGGCCAGGTAGGCATTGCTCAAAATCTGAACATTGGAAATAAGGTAATCGTATTGGCTAAGTCTGGTGTATCCAAAAATTTAGAAAGTGGCAAGGTTTATTTCGGTTACCCAGCAGGGGAGGCGCGCACGATCTATCGGGAGTTGGCTGCGCTACGTCATTTACCTGATTTTCTGGCAAATTATTATGAAAAACCATAGACCATTCGCAATATCTTGCACATTTTACTCGATTTATAAATATTTCCAACATGCTGTGACTTTCATGCACTTAGGTCATTATACACGTAATAAATCGCTGTGACATATTTAGCTATTCCCTGGGCATAAGATTTTTTTGTAAACACGCTGGCTTGTTTCATAAGCCATTCAAAACATTGTGTTATGTATCATTCTGACCGCAGCCAATGACCATTGGCTTAGCAGGATGGTATCGTTTTAACCTTAAAAACTATTTTGCCTTATGGAAAAAATGACACTTTACCCAAAATCCGAACGGCTGTTTCGAGTGCTGTTCTTAGCAATTTCATTGCTGGTACTTTCCACCAACTGGCTATCGGCCCAAGCACCCTGTGAAGCGGCAACGGGCGGTTTTGTTTCGCAGCAAATCTGTATGCAGGACGAGCAGATAACCCTAAGAGCCATTCCTGATGACAATGCCGTAGTGCCCGAAGGATTTCGGATTTTGTATGTACTGACTTCGGGCGAAGAACTTATCATCCGCGAAGTAAGCGCGGATCCGGAGTTTACGATCCCGGACGATTCGGAGGGTTTATTCACCATCCATACGTTGGTGTATGATAGCGCTACGCTCGATCTGGGCATTGTAGAACCCGGCATGACCACTGGCGCGGATGTAAATGCCTTGCTGATACAAGGCGGCGGTACTATTTGTGCAGCCTTGGATGTAGCTGGCGTCAAATTCCAGTTTGGCGGCTGCAGTGATGATCCTGATAACCCGGATGATGACGATGATAATAACTGCCCGGCTAAGGCCGGTACGCTGACTGCCGAAGCGGGCGCCTGCCTGTCGGACGATAGTACTTCCGTGACATTAAGAGCCTTGCGAAATGCTGAACCGGTTGTGCCCGATAGTTTTGAGCTACTGTACGTGTTGACTGTTGGAGAGAGCCTGACCATTCTGCGCACAGATACCGTTCCGGAATTTACCGTAGATAGCATGGGGCGCTTTACGATTCACACATTGGTTTACAATCCTGCTACCCTTGATTTGAGTGTGATTGAATTTGGTATTACAACCGGCGCCCAAGTCAATGCTTTGCTGGTGCAAGGCGGCGGCGAAATTTGTGCAGCCCTTGATGTAGCAGGTGCTGTATTCAATGTGATGGACTGCGATTGCCCAGTGATGCCCAGTGTGTTAGAACGCTATGATGACGACCGCACCTGCCTACGGGATGGTTTTGCCTTGCTGGTTGCCAATGAAGTACAAGACCCCATTGCCCCCGAAGGCTATGAAATCTTGTATGTACTGACAATAGCCGCAGGCGATGATCTCATTATCAATGCGGTGAATGACGCGCCCGTGTTTTTGGTGTACGAAACGGGCACCTACCGCATACATTCGTTGGTTTTTGACACAGCTACGCTCGATCTGAGTGATATCGAACTTGGCGTAACGACGGCAGCGGACGTATATGCGCTGCTGGTACCAGGCGGTGGCGACATTTGTGCTGCGCTTGACCTCGAAGGTGCGCTATTTGAAATAGAAGAATGCCCCTGTCGGGCGCAAGCTGGCACACTCAAACCCGCTGTTCGACCTCGTTGCATCGGAGATGATAATCCGAGCGTCACGCTTACAGCATCCGTTGTGCAACCGCCGATTGTACCCGCAGGTTATCGCTTGCGTTATGTGCTAACGGCTGGTAGCAATTTAGTCATTCAGCAAGTAAGTACGCACTCGCAATTTACAGTGAGCAACCCTGGCCGCTATGCTATTCATACGCTGGTGTACGACACGGCTACCCTCAACTTATCAACTGTAGTGCTAGGTCAAACCACTGCCGAACAGGTCAATGTCCTGCTGAGCCAAGGTGGCGGTGATATCTGTGCAGCACTTGATCTCGAAGGCGCTATATTCCCAGTATATGGCTGCTCTTGCACAGCTACTGCAGGTACCTTGAAAAGCTTGCGTCCAGGCGCACCGGTTTGTTTGGTAAGTGGTACTACCAACATTACAGCTGTGGAAGATCAACGCCCAAGCGTACCGGCTGGCTACGAGCGCATTTATGTATTAACGTCAGGCAATCAACTGGTAATCAAAGAAGTAAGTAATGTGCCAACATTTACAATCACGGAAATCGGCACTTACACTATTCATACGTTGGTGTACAACCCAAATACGCTTGATCTAAGCATTGTGCAATTGGGCGTTACCACCGGCTTTGATGTCAATGCCTTACTGCTTCAAGGCGGCGGTGCTATCTGCGCGGCATTGGATGTAGCAGGTGTAAAATTCAACGTTGTCAATTGCGCTGGCACGGAGATTAATGCCTTTCCGAATCCAACGAACAGCGAATTACTCATTGAGTTTCCGCGTTCCCAAAATGCTACTCGTATTACAGTAGATATGGTAGATGCTGTTGGCAATATTATTAGAAAATGGACGCTGGATGGCGGTACGCGGCTTGAACGTTTCGATATTAGTGCTGTTACGCCAGGTGTTTATCACATCACAGTGATGTACGACCAGCAAATGATGCGTCAGTTCAGTATCGTAAAAGTGCAGTAAATATAGGTGTTTAGCAAAAACGTACTATTGATTCATCACGCTGCTATATCCGAAAACAAAAAAAAGAGGCTGAGGAAAATTCCCCAGCCTCTTTTAAAAAAGTGTTTTTCCTTATAGATTGATGTGGCTAACTAAAAGCCATACATGTTTTCCGGTCGCTGTAGTGCTTTAATTACTCCCACTCCACGGGAAAGCCCCGCAATCCACTTTCAATATGGTGATTTGCACTTGATCTGCCACATTCGGGCAACTCACTGGGGCATCCGTCGTGGTTAGGGTTAAGGTAACCGACCCCAAATTTTTGTCATTGGCACCAGGCACATAAGCCGTAGCCGCCCCAAAGGCCGTACCGCCCGTGAAAGTACCATCGCCCGAAGTGCTCCAGACGCCTGCCGTTGCGCCCCCGCCAATGCTCGCGCCGATATTGACAAGGTTCACTGTTTTAGTTTGGCAAATCGTTTGTGCAGCGCCCGCCGCTACAGTAGCGGGCTGATTAACCATCACCGTTGCAGTACCAGTAAGGGTTTGGCTACAATTGGTGCTGGTATTTCTAACCGAAACGAGGTTGAACGTTTGAGCGATCGTAGCGCCATTGACCGTTACGGTCGCTGCACCATTGGCATCCAAATTAACGGTTTGATTGCCACTGTTATTGAGGTTGTAAGTCACTTCGGCATTGGCTGTACCGGTGAGGTTGAAAACCGCGTTTTCACCTGCGCAAATGGGCGAGGTAGCAGCGCTGACGCTGGCGGTGGGCAATGGATTGACCGTCACCGTTGCGGTACTAATCGGATTACCCGTAGCACTGCAACCGTTTGCATCTGTAATGGAGCTGAGGCTAATCGTAAAGGTTTGCGGTACAAATAGCACATCTACCCAGTAGTTGGGAGAGCGATTCTCGCCTCCAAAGTGGTCGGTTGGAAAAGCACTGGTAGCAGTGTATCTAAAAATGGCATTGCCTCCGTCGGCACCGATGCTGCTATCGGAAACGTCTTGCAAGCCCACCAAAGGACCATTTATAATATCCGTTGTAAAGTATGGATTATCAAAAGCATAATTGCCGGAAGGCGAAAAGAAAGAAGCAACATAGGTAGTATTATCAACAATTGCAACCGGTGAAGAGAACGTAATGTCAAGCCAGCCATTGCCGCCAAGACTTGCGGTAGCCGATGCTAAAAGTGTACCCGTACTGCTCCACAAGCTGCCTGTATAATTTTCAGTGCCTGCCCAGCCCTTGTAAAAACGAATGCCATTGATAAAACCCGGTTGAGTCGCTTTAAATTTCACACCCAATTCAATCGCTTGCCCATCATTAAAAAAAGCATTGGGTACGGCATTGTCATCAAACAAATTATAAGGGTTGATGGTAAGCGTGTTGCCGTCTGCTACATCCGCATAGGTTTCTCCGTTAAGGACTAAATCAAAAGGAGCAACGCCAACAGTCGCAACAAAAGTAACTTGTACAGATGCGCCTGCGCAAATGGGGGTAATAGCCATCAGGCTTGCTATAGGAGTTGGATTCACCGTCAGCGTCACTTCTGCACTGGTCGTCGAGCAATCATCATTAGGGTTGCCCGGTGTGCCATTATCATTGGTAACAATGACTTTATATTTCTTACCATCCAAACCCGTGACATCGCTGATGTTCAACGTAGCGGTGGTCACATTGCTATACACGCCGCCGTTGGAAAGATTTACGCCATCTTCCTGCCACTGGTAGGAAAGTGTACCTGAACCAGTAGCTGCTACGGTAAAGGAAGCCGCCTCTCCAGCACATTCTATTGCGGCATCTGGTTGGTCGTTAATAGTAGGGGGTACACAATTAGCTGGTAATGTAAAATTCAAACACCAACCACTGGCGATGCTACCCACAACACTCGTAGTATCGTCGGTTGCATACAAACGCCAAGTGCCATTTGGATCTAAACCATTAAATACACTGGCAAAAGTGCTAGCGCCCTGAGGTGCTGGCTTATTGTATGGACCTGCTGGTGCGGGCGCAGGAAAGATATTTTTGGCATCCGGTTCGTAGCTGGTCGGTCGGTAAGTTCCACTCGAAATCGCACCGAATTGGGGCAATGCGCTTCCTGCCGCATCACTCAGTGTCAGGTTGGTATTGCTAAATGTAGAGCCTGCACCTGTCATCATAAGGAATGTCTCCCCCGTAGGCGCTACCAGCAGCAGATCAATATCACTGGCTTTATTGTGCATCAATCCCTTTATATCCACCGTAATGGATTGAATCGTACCCGATAAGCCCGATACAAAGATATTAGAAGGGTAAGGCGTACCCGGTGTGCCGACACTCCCGCCGTCATTCCCATCGGCGAGGGTAATACTGCCCTCGTTGCAAAAAGAATTGCCATTGACAACAGTCATATTATTGACGACTTGAACAAGGGAGCCATTGCTGGTATTAAAACCCGTTGCTCCATTATAGGTGGCAGTGATGACGTGGTTTCTCTCAGTCAAAACCGAAGTGCTAAACATCGCTTGTCCACTGCCATTGAGGGGTACATTTGCAGCGAGTACGGTTGCACCTTCACTGAAAGTTACCGTTCCGAGGGTCACAGGATTGCCGCTACTGGTTACCGTAGCAGTAAACGTGACGTTATTGCCGGTGAAAGATGGATTGAGAGAAGAAGCTATAATTGTTATTGTGGGGGCTGCTGCTACATCATCATTTACAATCATGCCCTGCCCTTGTCCGTCTGTCACATTCGCGCCCGTCACATTGGTCACATTCACAAAAAACGTTTCGTCGGGTTCTACGGTCATATCCCCATTCACCAGCACGGTGAATAAATAAGTACTGCTGCCGGCAGGGATAGTTTGTCCAGTTAGCGATTTAGTAGTATAATCATCGGGCGCTACTGCGGTACCATCCGTCGTTGCAATATCAAAAGTAACGCCGCCTGGTCCAGCCGGTGCAGAAAGTGATACGGTGAAAGTAAAAGTAGTGGTGCCTGAATTACCTTCATTCAAAGAAACATCATTGATAGTGAGATTAGGCTGTACGGTAGCGCCCTGCGGCGTAAGAGAAAAGTCATCCACTGCCAAGCCATCGTCCGAGCCAGTTGCATCAAAGCTGTTCCATCTTATCCAGAAAGTAGCGCCGTTGGCAATAGATAACCCAGTAATAGTAGAAGATATAGCAGTTCTGTTAGCGGCAGCATTACCATCAAATGCTCCAACCGTTCCAGTGGAATTAGGGGCATTAAAATCAAGATTATCTACATCCGTCCAAGAACCTGTGGTAAGAGAGGTAGCATTGATACTATATTGAAAATCTAACCGGTCGGTTCTTCCAGTAGCGCCTAATCTCCATTGTTCTCCCGTATAGGAAATGGCTAAAGAAGTGACCGTTGAACCAGTATTATTGGTAAAAGAAGCGCCAATAGTTGGCACTAAATTCCCGCTCTGTAAACCCCTAAAAGCCCTTTCTGTATTGCTTGTAGCTCCGAAACTATAGGTATCTCCGGTAGCACTACTACCTGTACCTGCGGCATAATCTGTATTAGCATTACTACCGGATTCGCTGAATGCCCAGCCTGCTGGAACGGTGGAAGAAGTACCAGAGCTGGCTAAGGTATTGAAATCCTGTGTATAGGCAGAACCCAAAGTAGTCAAGGAGACCTGCGCCAATAAGGATGATTGGAAAACAATAAAAAAAGCTATTGCAAGTGGATATTTTGATCCGCTCTTTGTAAAAAAAGAAGCATTAGAAAGAGCAGAGTAGCACTTTTTCATGTGTGATTATGATTTGTGGTTACTGTTTAGATCGTCAGTTCAAAGGTATAGGAAAAATTGAGTAAAATGCGCAGCCTTATGAAAAAAATTTAAGTAACTATTCAGCATTTAACTGATTGATTATCAAAGGCACTTTGAAAAACCCTTTGAATTTGGAATAATTTAACTTTATAAAGTGTTAAAATATATCGGTTTACAAAAAAAGATATTTTGCAAATAGAAAAGACAACTGCGGAATTGGAAAATACCGATTTATAAAAAAGAATACAGCACCTTGAAGCAGGTTTGCAACGCATCGAGTTCTTATTGCAGCAATACAGCCCTTAGCGCCATTGCCATTTACAAAAATGATTTTCAAAATGCTGTAAATCAGGTTTTTAACTTTAATAAAAAGCAGTCGGCACCTGTTGCAGGCGACTGCTTTTTTTTGATTATTAGGCATACCTTTTTCAAGCGGGTACTGTTATTTTCAACAGGGGCAAATGCACCGCGAAATGCTGG
>CALMSP010000241.1 GCA_937872405.1 uncultured Saprospiraceae bacterium
AGCTACGCCTCATTGTCCATTTTTCAAAATCATCATACATTCTGCCTCACTACCGGTTCGGTAGTTGCATGCGCGCTATCATAATATTCAGCACAGTCATTCATCTTATTTTGATTAAAATTTAATTTTTTATGCAAAAAGTGCTCGTTTTCTTCAAAAAATTAAAATGACACCAATAATATTTTAAGCGCCTTAAATGCTGGTGCATGATAAATTATAACAAGTCAATGACTTATCCGCCAGCGGCTCACCCTAATATGCACAAATCATTGACAATTATGGAACCCATTTTTGCTACGGAACGCCTGCAAAAGCTACTGCCGCGTGTGCACGCCTTTGTCGAACAGGAACTGTTGCCCTTAGAATCTGGTTTTTCGTATCAGCAGTTGCCCTATATTTTACAGACCCTCGATGCCAAACGCGAAGCGGTAAAAGCCGCCGGACTGTGGGGCTTACAGCTGCCGGAAGAACTCGGTGGCATGGGGCTTACCCTCTGCGAATTCGGACAAGTGAGCGAGGCTTTAGCACGCGCCCCGTTTTTTGGGCATTATGCCTTCAACTGTCAGGCGCCGGATATTGGCAATACCGAACTGATCCATAAATTTGGCGCGCCAGCACTACAGGAACGTTTTTTGCGACCGCTGATAGATGGGCGCATCCGAAGTTGCTTTTCCATGACCGAACCGGAGTTTGCCGGCTCTAACCCTACCAGATTAGCCACGAACGCCGTGCGCGATGGCGATTTTTATGTTATCAATGGTCGAAAATGGTTTACTTCGTCTGCTGATGGAGCCACTTTTGCCGTGGTGATGGCTGTTACCAACCCAGAAGCACCAGCGCATCGGCGCGCCAATATGATTATTGTACCCACGGATACGCCAGGTTTCCAGTTGGTACGCAATATTCCGGTGTTTGGGGAAGTAGGAGCAGGGTGGTTTAGCCATGCTGAAATTACCTATCAGGATTGCCGGGTGCCTGTATCTTACCGTATTGGCGAGGAAGGAGAAGGCTTTCGATTAGCTCAAGAACGGCTTGGGCCAGGGCGCATTCACCATTGTATGCGTTGGATAGGCTGTGCCGAACGCGCGCTGGATATGATGACGCAACGCGCAGTAACCCGCGAAATCGAAGATGGCATCGTGCTCGGTGATAAGCAGTTTATACAAGGATTTTTAGCGGAAAGCCGCGTAGAAATTGACGCCGCCCGGATGCTGGTGCTGCGCACGGCTCGGCACATTGATGTATTCGGACAGAAAGCGGTGCGCGATCAAGTATCGGGTATCAAATTTTTTGCTGCCAATATGCTACTGCGCGTATTGGATCGCGCTATTCAGGTGCATGGTGCGTTGGGCGTCACCGACGATATTTTACTTGCCGCCATGTACCGCCACGAGCGTGGTGCGCGTATATGGGATGGCGCCGATGAAGTGCACAAACAAGCTATTGCTAAGAATATGATGAAGTCGTACCGGCAACGACAACAATAAAGCATACAGGAGATTGATAAATATTTAAAAAAAATAGCGCAATTTCCGTCGAAATAACTATCTTTGCGTGCCTTTTTAAAAATTCTCAGAAAGCAAATAGATATTGTATTATGCAAGTAATAACCATAAAAGGTCAAGAAAGAACCGAACTCGGTAAAAAAGGTGCCAGCGCTGTAAGAAAAGCAGGTATGATACCTTGCGTATTGTATGGTGGCGATAAAGTGGTGCATTTTTCTACTACCCTCAACGAAGTCAGGCATTTGATTTACACACCAGACTTCAAAACGGCTATGCTGGATATTGAGGGGCAGCACTATCGGTGTATTCTAAAAGACCGCCAATTCGACCCCATTGCAGATCATATCATTCACTTGGATTTTCTGCACATGGAAGATGGTAGCCCGCTGAAAGTAGAAGTGCCCATTCGCTTCAAAGGTACCTCGCCAGGCGTGAAGGCTGGTGGCAAATTGGTACAAAAAGTTCGTACCGTAAAGATCAAGGCGATGCCAGAAAACTTAGTGGATGAACTCACGGTAGATATTTCGAAGCTCGAATTGGGGCAGTCTATTCGTATCCGCGATGTGAAAGCTACCGACGGTGTTGAAATCCTGAATACACCAGGTACGCCTATCGCTACTATTGAAATCCCGCGCGCGTTGCGTAGTGCCCAACAAGCGGCAGAAAAAGCGGCTTCGGGTGGTAAGAAAAAGTAAGCCCTCGGCTCACAGAATATACAGAGAGGCGCAAGGTCATGATCACCTTTGCGCCTCTTCATGTTATACTTAAAATACGTTTTTATGATACCATCTTTGCGCGTTTCGCTGATACAAACGCATCTGTATTGGGAAGACAAACAATTGAATTTCAAGCATTTAAACGATTTGCTAACACCTCTAATCAACCAAACAGATCTGGTCGTGCTCCCAGAGATGTTCACTACCGGCTTTAGTATGAATGCTGCTATCTTAGCCGAACCCATGGACGGCCCCACCATGCAATGGTTGCGTGAGCAAGCACAACGCACAAGCGCTGTCGTTACGGGCAGTTTCATCGCAGAGGAAGCAAACCGCTACTTCAATCGCTTAGTCTGGATGCGCCCCGACGGTAGTTATGCTACATACGACAAGCGCCACCTTTTCACTTATGCCAACGAGCAACAGCATTATACGGCGGGGCAACAGCGCTTAATTGTGGAGTGGAAAGGTTGGAGCATTTGCCCGCTTATTTGTTATGACCTGCGCTTTCCGGTGTGGAGCCGCAATACCGATGCCTATGATTTGCTGCTCTATGTCGCCAATTTCCCAGAGCGCCGGCGCAGCGCTTGGAATGCCCTATTGGTAGCGCGAGCCGTTGAAAATCAATGTTTTACAATTGGTGTGAATCGTATAGGCGAGGACGGCAACGGCATCCGTTACAGCGGCGATTCGGTCGTGTTGGACTATGCTGGGCAAACGCTTTGCCAAATGAGCTACATCGAGCAAGTATGTACACTTAGCCTTTCTTATGCCGAACTGCAAGACTTCCGCCGACAATTTGCTTTTCTACCTGACCGCGATCAATTCAACATCTTACCATAAAAATTTACCTCTTTTTAAGCTGCGGACCTCTTTTTATACGTTTTTTTAAAAGTCTTAAATAGCTCATTATCAAAGGAATAATAAAAATTGTTAAAAAAAATCTGCTGAAATTGGCATAAATTTCGCAATAGAATAGCTACCTTGCAGCCGCAAGCCCATCGAACATATTGAGAGATCTCCAATTGCACACCCTTTAGGAGTGATTAAATTGGATTGTTTAACAAACCTAAACACTTATGCCAACGGACAGTTACACAAGCAAAAGGGCTTTGCTATTATGTTTATTGATTAGTTTTTGTTTTGCCAACAGCCTACGCGCTAACGTCGCGCCACTTACGCCTCCAAGTGATTCTACTACCGTTATTGACTCCTCGCTATTGCGGGCATGGAATGTTACCAATGTATTGAGGAACGATATGGTAGCATATGCCAAAGAATTTCTCGGTATTCATTACCAATATGCAGGTCGTGCCCCAGAAACTGGGTTTGATTGCTCCGGCTTCACGCATTTTGTGATGCGTAATTTCGACGTCAAAATCTGTACGTCCTCGCGCGGTCAATCTGCAGAAGGTAAGCAGGTCAACCTCAAGCACGCGAAAGCAGGGGATTTGATCTTTTTCCGGCGCAGTTCGCGTAGCCGCATTTCGCATGTAGCCATGGTGGTGGACAATAATGACCAAGGCGTATTCATCATTCATAGTACATCGCGCGGCGTAGTAATTGACAACCTCATGACCTCCAAATACTGGCGCCCCAAAGTATATTCCGCCAGAGATGTTGTCCATAAATTTACAGATGCCTACGCCCGAGAGCGCCTACAACTATTGCTAGCGCATCAATCGGAATTGCAGCAGATGCAAATCAATCTGGCTGCTTTTTCCAAAGGTTTGCGCATCTGATTGAACTCAAATCGTTGGTTAACCCCCTTTTTTCCAAAAAATGCACGTCACTTTTATGGTTCGTGTGTTTTTTACACATCTATTTGTATATTCGCTTCGCACAAGTACTGCGCGCATTATGCAAGTTACAATATTATATCATAACCAACAGAAATGATCAATCTGATATTATTCGGACCTCCAGGCTCAGGCAAAGGCACACAGGCCGCAAAATTGGTGGAAACCTACGATCTGTTGCACATTTCTACCGGCGACTTATTCCGCTATGAAATAGGAAACAGCACGCCGCTTGGGCAACAAGCAAAAAGCTACATAGATAAAGGAGCACTCGTACCGGATGAAGTGACCATCGGAATGCTACGTAATAAAGTGGAAGCCAACCCCCATGTGCGCGGCTACATCTTTGACGGCTTTCCGCGCACCATCGCCCAATCCGAAGCCCTTAATGCGCTCCTGACCGACAAGGGTACGTCCATCTCTCGCTTGCTCATGCTCGATGTACCCGACAACGAGATCGTAGCGCGTATCCTCAATCGAGGTAAAACCTCCGGCAGGGCTGATGATTTGAACGAAAGCGTTATCCGCAAACGCATTGAAGTGTATAATCGAGAAACCGCTCAGGTGTACGACTTTTACGCTGAGAAATCGTTAAAAATAAATGGCGTAGGCAGTATAGATGAAATTTTCCAGCGCCTTTGCGACGAGATTGACAATTTGTAAAACCACCAAGTAGCTGAGTTGTTATATATTTTCTAATTGAAAGTCAATGACATGGCGACTTTTATAATAACTGATGTATAACAATAGCCTAACTTATTTACAAACTGTTATCATATACTTTTTATAAATCGCTCGTAGTCAGTTATTTGTAAAAAAAAATATTCAGCGCAAAGCTTATTAAAAAAGTATAAGCGTTTTTATAAAGCGGCTGCCGACCGCGATTCAAAGTCCGTTCCGATGGCCGAACAAAATTTTGTTGACTATGTAAAAATTTGCTGCCGCTCTGGTGCCGGTGGCGCTGGTTCTGTACATTTTCATCGCGACAAGCGCACCGCTAAGGGTGGGCCTGACGGCGGCGATGGCGGGCGCGGCGGGCACATTATACTGCGGGGTAATCGCAATCTTTGGACCTTGCTGTCGCTCAAATATCGCAAGCATGTCATTGCGGGCGATGGTGTGCCAGGCAGTAGTGGCAACAAATTTGGCGCAAATGGCGAAGATGTAATCCTCGAAGTGCCGCTGGGTACAGTGGCTAAAGATGCCGAATCAGGCGTATTTTTATTTGAAATTACGACTGACGGCGAGGAAAAAATATTAGCAGAAGGCGGGCGCGGCGGACTTGGCAATAGCCATTTCAAATCGCCCACCAATCAAACGCCTCGCTACGCACAACCCGGCGAACTCGGCGTAGAGGAGTGGAAAATATTAGAACTCAAGGTTTTAGCGGATGTTGGCTTGGTGGGTTTTCCCAATGCGGGCAAGTCCACGCTATTATCTGTGATGACCGCCGCCAAACCGGAAATCGCGCCTTACCCCTTCACGACCATCGTCCCCAACTTGGGCATTGTACAATACCGCGACGGGCGCTCGTTTATGATTGCCGATATCCCAGGCATTATTGAAAATGCCCATCTCGGCAAAGGGTTGGGACATCGCTTTCTGCGACACATCGAACGCAATGCTACGCTTTTGTTCATGGTGCCTGCCGATACAGAACACATCGGCAAGGAATATCGTATCTTAGAGCATGAGCTTGAAATGTACAATCCTGAATTATTGGACAAACCGCGCGTGTTGGCGATTACGAAAGCCGATTTGATTGATCAGGAACTCGAAAAAATGCTGCGCCCCGATATACCCCAAGGTATCCCTCATTTATTTGTTTCTTCCGTTACCGGTTATAATATGGAACAACTTAAAGATTTACTTTGGAAAACGATTAATAGCTGAGCATAAAAATATCAAATTGTGATATTGTTTATTTTATAAAATATTGAAAAACAGAATTTTAAAAAATAAATGCACCGTTTTTGCATTGGAATGATATAAAATTATGACTTTGCATATTTTAAATATCGGTAAATGATCAAATGCTTATGAATCTTTTTCAATGTATCCTCATTGGTACTTTTTGCTTGGGTGTAACTGACTCCGCTGCCGGATTTCAGGTAACTGATGCCTACACGACGATGATTGAAACCTGGCACCAACAACGCCTTGCAAACCTCAAGAGCGAGGAAGGATGGCTCAATTTAGCTGGTTTGTTTCGATTGCGTGCAGGTCTTAATACCTTTGGTTCGGATGCAACTAACGACTTGGTGTTTCCGAAAGGCGCACCTCGGCAAGGAAGTCTATTGGTGCAAGAGGGCACAGTAATCGCCATATTTGCCAGTGGCGGCGACAGCCTGCAGGTATTCGGCGCTTCAAAGGAACCCGTGATCACGGCACATGGCACTTTGCGTTGGTACATCATTCAAAGGGGCGACCGCTACTATGTGCGCCTGCGTGATTTGGAGCACCCTAAAATAGCTGATTTTCAAGGCATTGAGCGGTTTCCGGTGGATAGTACGTGGCGCTTGAAAGCCCAATTAGAGCCGGCTGATTCCGGTTTTGGCATATTCGTTACGGATGTAATCGGCACGCAGTCTTGGCAAGCCTCGCCCGGCGCATTTGTGTTTACCGTGGCCGGTGAGAGATATCGCCTTTATCCTACGTTTGCCGGCGATTCGCTGTTTTTTGTTTTTGGTGATGCCACCAATGGGGAGCGCACCTATGGCGCTGGCCGCTTTTTGTATGCGCCACTTCCTGATTCGAATGGCTATACCACACTGGATTTCAACAAAGCCTACAACCCGCCTTGTGCGTTCAGCGCTTTTGCTACCTGCCCCTTGCCCATCGCTGACAACATCCTACCGATAGCGATACCTGCCGGAGAGCAAAATTATGAACATGACTAATCGGGGTTTGCTGAGGCTGAGTTACTTCAATCGAAAACTATCGCCAATAAAGCGCAGGGGATCCGTAATACCTGTGCGCCAGTAGGTCCAGGTATGCGCACCGTCGCGTACTCGAAATTCGTGTGGTACCCCCTTACGGGTAAGCGCAATATGCAGCAAACTATTACCAATGGCAAGGAAGTCATCATCGCCGCAGTCAATCCAATAGCGGACCTGGCTAAGTGATTCCTTGGAGCGGGTTTCAATGATGTGAAGTGGCGAATTGTTATACCAATCCGCTGTAAGCCGGTCTCTTCCGCTAAGATTTTTGCCGTACAATGGTGCAAAAATGTTATTCCAGTTGTCATCCGGCATGGTTGCGATGCCTTCATCATCTGTCACGGCAGCACTCAGCGGCGCAGCAGCAGCGAATAATTCAGGGTACTTGAGCGCATATATTAAGGTTCCATAGCCACCCATAGACAACCCTGCCACGCCACGGAACCGCTTCTGCGTTTTGATTCGCCAATTTTTTTCTATAAAAGGAATAAATTCTTTAATAAAAAAGTCCTCATATTTTACAGCACCATCATAAGAGTTGATATACCAGCTCACACCGGCATCTGGCATCACAATAATCATGGGTGGAATATCCCCACTGGCAATGGCTTGATCGGCGTAGCGATTGACTTCGCCATACTGCAACCAACCCGTATCATTATCTGTGTAGCCATGCAACAGATAAACAACCGGATAGCTTCGCTCGGATGTTGCATAATCATGCGGTAAATAAATCGTGTAGCGTACATCTTTCCCTAAAATAGCGCTCTTCATGGTTTTACCTTCTATTACTTTGCCCGATGGCTGTGCAATTGCGCTAATTGCTGCCCCCAAAGCCAATAGCAGGAAGAACTTTCTCATACCTTTTTATTTAGTTGGTGGTTTTTCACAAATTTTTTTAAACAGACATCCTGATCATTATGTAATGATTTCGATAGGATTATAACGAATTTGAAAAAAAATTAACGCCCAGATTTGCCGGATGCTTTGCCTCTGGCTTTTACAGCTTTTTGGTCGGCTTTGGTTGCTTTGTTATCGGCTCGCATCGCACGCTTTTCAGCTTTGATTGCTTCTGCTCGAGCACGGGCCGCGCGCTCCTTGGCTTCGGCGGCTTTTCGTTCTTTGCGGGTTGCCTTCACCTCGCTCCGAGCTTCCCGATGCGAATTATCGAGCGCTTTTTTATCTTTAGCGGTGGTGGTATCAGATGCGCGGCGGTCGTTAGTGGAAGAAGCTTTGGGGGCGCTGTTGTCTTTCTTTTTAAAAGAAGACCAGAAATTATCCTTTTCGGCGGTCTGTTCTGAAGTTGTTTTATTTTTCGAGGACTGCGCTTCAAGCGTACCCGCAGCACAAGTGAGCACGCTGGTGAGCAAAAGAATCGAAAGCATTCGCATCATTGTAATCTTTGTTTTTTGTTATTCGTCGCATTATAACGGTCGGGCGATTCTTTTTCATATATCCGTTCGTAAATTATTTTGCGGATAGCGCTCACCACAAAACCGCCACAGAATCTACGGTTTGGCTGTAAGCAGCGAAGGCGCCACTTCCATTTTCAATATTGCTGAATACAATAACCGGCTCAGATAGGGGTCCGCCAGGGCTATTGCGCTGTCGGCTAAGTGATGAAGAAAATAAATAATACGATTTGGATACAGAACGCAATTCTGCGAACATTTTGCCCAATAGCATACGCTGTGGTTGGATGGTGGTACGAAGCGGAAAGGAATAGGTGACAATGCGACCGTCGAAAGGCTTGTCATCAAAAAGGATACCACCTTCAAAATAAGCGATGAAGGAATTATTGTCATTTTCTGGGCTAAACTCAATCCGTTGCAGCCAGTTGCTGGTGATGAGGGTATCTTGCAATAACAAGTTATAGCCCAGCACTTGCTGATAAAAATTGAGATGATAATAATTTTCTTGCGCACCGGGGTCAACAAAAGAAAACGTAACCTGATAAGCATAAATCACCTCGCCGGGGCGGTTGCCGGGCAGCGTCTCTACCTCTTCAATATGGAGCGAGCGGATAGGCACAACCGCAGGTATCGCATCGGTGGCTTGCACTTCTGCAAAGCCAGGTGCTAACGCTTTAAGGGTGTAGGCTTTGCCTGGTTTGGGCTTAAAATGTTTGGAAGTATAATAAGAATTTTGGCTATTGCCGTCATCCGTAACAAATTCTAATTGCCCGACAAATTGTTCGCCTTCGTATAAATCCACACGCGCATTGCGCACGATGCCTGGCTCTTCGCTATCCAGTACGGATCGTGTTTGCGACAAGCGCAGGCGGAGGGATTCGTTATGGGTAAATTTACTCAGCACTACTAATCTGGCTGGTATGTCGTCTATTTTTAAATCAACCGGGCGCTCGCAAGCAAGCAGCAGGATAATGAAAAATAGCATGGCATAGCGTGTAAATAGTTGCACCATATGTTTTAGTAATTACGGACGCACCAGGCGCCTGATGATTGATTATTATTATCCAGCACAGAGCTGGAGAAGTCGCTCTCTAAAACTGAATCGAATAGCTCAACGATGGCAAAAAGGGTAACAGCCACACTTGTACAAATTCTTTTACTTCGCGTAACTGGTCGTTTTCGTCGTTTATAAATCTTGTACGTAAATCATAATACAATGGGTTGCGCCGATCGTAAATATTATAAGCACCTATATTAATACTGTGTGTAAAATGTTTCATCCGAAAAATCATCTGCGCATTCACATCAAGCCGATGGTAAAAGGGCATTCGATACTGATTCTTAGAACCATAGTCCACAACGGGTACCAACACACCATCTGCAGTTTGATAATAGTATTCTAGCAATGGCAGCGTAAATGCGAAGCCAGAGCTAATTACCCAACTGGCACTCAGCCGCAGCCAATCGCTTGGTACGTACTGTGCGGCAATTTTCAGATCATGCCGCCGGTCAAACTGAAACGGATACCGATTACCAAAATTAATCAACTCAAAACGCCGATCTGCCCATGCCAATCCATACGACACCCAGCCGGTGGCCTTACCCTGACTTCTGCGTAGCAGCATTTCTATGCCATAAGCACGGCCATCACCAAAAGTAACATTGTTTTCCCAATCATTTAAAAAAAGCGCACCTTCCGTGTAGTTGATTAGATGCTCCATGCGCTTGTAATAACCTTCTATGCTTGCTTGCGCCCAGCCCAACCGATATTCAGCGCCGAACGATGCTTGCCAGGCACGCTGGGGTGGCACATGAGCGGTGGCAGGTACCCACAGATCGGTTGGCAATCCTATATTAGAATTGGATAGTAAATGCAAAAATTGCACCATCTGGCCATAGGCAGCCCGAAAGCCTAAACGGTCGGTTGCACTCCAATACGCCGACAGCCGCGGTTGTAAAGAATTATACACTTTTTTTTGCACCTGTAAGCGTGCTGCATGTACTCCAATATTGATAATCAGTTGATTACTCAATAGAATATTATCTTCTATGTACGCATTGTATTCAAAGGAATTAATGGGATCATTCCCCAAATTTTCTGGCTGGTTGATTTGCTCGGTGTAATCATTGACAGTCAGGGCGCCCGGTTCGAACCGATGTTGGGTAGCATGTACGCCGAAATGCAGGGTATGGGTAGGGTTGAGGAGCCAGTCAAAATCTGCGCGAGCACTCAAGTCGCGAATGCCTGAGAGGTAACGCCCCTGCTCGAGCGTGCGGTAAAGCGTGCGATTGACATTGGTAAACACCAGCGAATCCATGCTGCCGTAGTAAATATCCGTGGCAAAACGACTAAATGTGAATGTAATATTTGAAAATAGTCGGTCACTAAAAAGATGATTCCAACGGATGGCCCCAATCGTATTACCCCAGTCAAGATTTTCTCTATACCACGAGTCGTGCCGGAAATGCAGGGTATCTTCCCATGTATTGCTATAAAAGCTGATGCTATCTGATCGCAGCCCACGATTTGTAAAATGATCGCCGCCACGATAAAAACTCACATACAGCTTGTCCTTGTCAGAAAAGGTATAATTTAATTTAGCATTCACATCAAAGAATTCGTAGCTCGTAGAGCCAATTTCGCCTTTGTTGTTTTTGTATTTGTTGGCAAGGGGTTCTAAATACCAATTCATAAGGGAGCGCCGCGCGGATACAAAAAAAGAGCTTTTATCGCGCACTAAGGGTCCTTCCAGCGAGGCACGCGCAGTGAGCAAGCCTATTTCGGCCTGTCCGCTGAATTGTCGCAGATTACCTTCGCGGGTATGCACGTCCAGCACCGAAGAGAGCCGCCCGCCGTAGCGCGCCGAGAACCCCCCTTTGATTAGCCGAGCGCTGCGAATAGCATCCGTATTGAAAATAGAAAATAAGCCTGCCGCGTGCGTAGCATTATACACGGGTACGCCATCAATCAAAATGAGGTTGTGCTCTGGGTTGCCGCCGCGCACATGCAGCCCGCCAAGTCCATCTGTACCAGTTTGTACACCAGGCATCAAATGGAGCGCACGGAACAAATCTGCTTCGCCAGCTAAGCGAGGCAGGCGTTCTATATCATTGGCGTTGAAGTAATCAGTTGTAGCACCCGACCGCAGCCCTGTTGTGATAGAATCTCTGGCGATCACTTCTACCTCTGGTAGCTGCAAGGAAGATTTTAGGGTAATTTTTAGGCGTCGGTTAGATTGTAGTTGCAATGCGCGAATTGCCGATTCGTAACCAACATAAAACACATACAACTGTACGTCGCCAGCAGGGAGGGTAAGGCTGAAAAAGCCATATTCGTTGGTTTCTGTACCTTTACCGCTGATTCGATCCACCACGTTGGCAGCAATGAGGCGCTCGCCAGTCTCTGTGTCTTCCACAAAACCACTGATCGTGTATTTGCGCTCGGTGGGTATGCTAGGAGGGGGTATCTTTTTGTATAAAACGATTTGCTGCCCTACCTCCTGATACGCAATATCCGTGTCGCGTAATAGCTGATTGAGCACTTCCTGCAAATTGCGCTTGCTTACTTGAAGCGTTACTTTTATTGGCGGGAGAATGTCATTGCTATAAGATAGCCGGATATTGTGATTGGTGGCAAGCTCTTGCAGCGCGTTTTCCAAAAGCACAGCCTTCAGGCGGATGGTTACTTTTTGCTCTAATACCGTTTGTGCTGCTGCACTGAAACCAAGCAGCAGGCAAGTAAAGAACATGACCCATTTGCCTGTATTCATGAGAATCAATTATAGGAAATGCTACCAAACAGCTTTCAAATTTAAGGGGATTTGGGCAACAATAAAAGGCTTAACCCAATTCAGGATAAAATATTTTTTGCCTTAGCGTTTGCAGGTACCCGATCCTAACACATAATGCCCGTTAATTCGGCGATCCACCGTAGTGCCCATCGCCAATTCTAATGTCTGTAATACATCTGAAAGGTGCGTTTGTTCAAAATTAGCCGAAAATCGGCACTTGCGCATCGAGGGGTCGGATATGTCTATGGAAATTTTGTAATGCCGCTCCAGATAGGGGATGACCTCTTCTAATGGCGTACCATTGAATAAGAGTTGGTTGGTGCGCCAAGATTGTCCATTGGGGGCTGCCGCAGTTTTTTTGGACAGGCGATTATTTTTAAGTACTCCTGTTTCGCCAGTGCCCAATTGTATGGTTTCTTGGCTACTATTGGCAATGAGTTGTACTTTGCCATGCTGCACTTCTACTTCGGCAAAAGTCTCCTGCGAGTAGGTACGCACATCGAACGCCGTACCCAATACAATAATGGATATATTGGGCGCCTTCACTACAAACTCTTGATTATCAACTGTTTTTACATTAAAAAAGGCCTCTCCTGAAAGTTCAACTTGGCGCTTAGGTTGCCCTTCAAAACTTCGAGGTATGGCTATGCGGCTATTTTCATTAAGATGCACGAAGGTACCGTCGCTGAGTGTTAGTTCACGGGTTTCTCCATTGTAGGTTTCATAGACTAACATGGAGGATGTCGGTCGCGCCAAATTGCGCAAGAGCGCCACTGCGACTATCCCAAGCAACAGAACCGCAGCAACCGCCAGCAGACGCTGCCTTATTGCTTTCAAATGAGGCTTCGCTTTTGAGGGAGTTGCTGCTGCATCCATGCGCGCGCGCAGCCGCAGCCAGCCAGCCTCTGTATCTGGCTCTAATGTTTGTCGGTAACGCCCACTCCACTGCTGCACTTTTTCCAGCTCATTCGCTTCTGGGGTGTTTTCTATTTGCTGCAAAGCGGTGGCCTCCGTCGGGCTTAGTGTGCCTCGCCGTTTCTTTTCTCTAAGTGATATATACTTGCCAGTATCCATTTTCGTGTTGATCAAATTCAGTTTACAAGACACGAAGTTGGCGGTTTTCCCCCATGCGGTGGCTACCAGAATGCTAACAAAAAAAGTAAGCCACTTGACAAATAAGGCTGTAATAATGCGCGCAACTGCCGCAAGGCTTTTGAAATTTGGTTTTCAACTGTTTTTACAGAGATATCAAGCTGATCTGCAATTTCTTGATACGACAGTTCGTCGTAACGGCTCAACATGAATACGATCCGGCATTTTTCGGGCAATTGCGCTATTGCTTCATCTATAACGCGCTGCAATTCAGCACCTTCTAATAACTGTAGAGCTTCTGGCGTTCGGCTTTCCAATTGCGGAAGCTCCTGGTCATCTTCCCATTTTACTTTGCGGTCGCGCAGGTGATTGAGTGTGCGATTGAGTGCTGCTCGCCTCAAATAAGCGCGAATGGAAATATTGACATCTAAGCGATTCTTGCGGCGCCACAATTCAAAAAATACTTCCTGGGCTAAATCTTCGGCTGCGCCCGTATCTGGTAAAATTTGCCAGATTATTTTACACACGTAGCCATAGTATTGCCGAAACAACAATTCTATAGCCTGGTCTGCATCTTTGTTTAGCAATTCCAGTAGTTCAGCATCTGTAAGATTTGATTGCAATGGTACGAAAAATCAATGGTCAATAAGTTCAATTGTCGAGTTTTTGCAATAGCAAGGCATTGGTAGCCTTTGGCTCGGCCTGCCCCTTAGAGCGCTTCATCACCTCCCCTACGAAAAAGCCCATCAGCCCTTTTTTTCCTTTGCGATAGGCGTTCACCTTATCCGCATGTTGCGCCAACACGTCGTCAATAATTTGTTCGATAAAGCTGGCATCATCCGACTGGATCAGTTGCAGCATCTCTGCTACCTTGAGCGGTTCCTGCTCCGATGATTGTAGCAAAACCGGGAAAATGCGCTGATATGCATTGGAATGGCTTACTTTACCCGAATCAATCAGTCGAACAAACGCTGCTAATGTACTAAATCCAATCGGAAAAGCACTAATTTTTATGACTTGCTCTTGGCACCAGGGCAATATTTTATTGATTATCAAATTGGCGAATCCTTTATAATTTGCATCATGTTTTGCCAATTCCATGAAGAACAAAGCCGTTTCTTTTTCTTCTGTTAATAAATTTGCATCATATGCAGATAAATAAAATTCATTCACTAAGCGATGGCGCAAGGCCCAAGGCAGCGGCGGCAGTTCAGTTCGTATCTGCTCTAATTGTTGGGGGCTAATAACCACCGGCGGCAAATCTGGCTCTGGAAAATAGCGATAATCGTGCGCGTCTTCCTTGCTGCGCAGGGGCGTAGTAATGCCGGTTTCGGGGTCGAAATTGAGGGTTTGTTGTTTCACAGTACCTCCCGCCTGCATGATGCCAATCTGGCGTTGTACTTCGTATTCGATAGCGCGCCGCGCAAAGCGC
>CALMSP010000242.1 GCA_937872405.1 uncultured Saprospiraceae bacterium
AACAACAATTTACCTTTTCTTTCAATTACTCACTTTTTTGTCCTGTACTTAGTTAGTAAGACTAAATATTTGAAATGGCATGCACCGATTTTTATTACAAATTAAATAATCTGGAAATGGTAAAACCCAATCGGAACTGCCCGTCTAACCAGTTGGACGTTGTATAGGGGATATAATCGGTTTCCATAAGGCCGGTTGCATTGGTAAAATTCACTTGAAATACATGCCCGCCAGTGTCAATCTCCAACCCCAGCCCAAGAGCCGGATAGAAGCCGTTGCTGCGGGTGCGTTCGGAAGAAAAAGGCACCGTCGCATCAGCGATCAGCGCAAATACTTTGGTCAGTTGTACGCGCGTAGCCGCACTCAGGCTCAGCAGTCCATTGTCGGCATCACCAAAAGGCGTTAGGTTGCGATAGGTGTAGCCAGGTGCTAACTGTAAGGAAAAACCATCGGAAAACTTGCGCGACACGATCAACTGCCCGTGCCAAGCAAAACGGTGGATGAATTTGGGAAAGCTCGCGATCAACTCTGGGTTGCCCTCTACCCGTTGAGAGGCTGAACCTGTAGCCACACCCAGCAGCGCGACGGACACTGGCATGCTATTATCCTGCTTTTGGCGCAAAACGCGATACTTGAGTGTGCCGTTCATCAATTGCCGCAGCCCTGGCAAGCCATCAGGCATGACACCTGCACCCTTCGCCCGGAACAACCCGACGCTCCAATTGTCACTGATGCCATACTCGGCTCCGATGAGCACGTCGGCTACGCTTTCCAATCCAAAAAAGGTCTGAAATCCGCCATTATCGCCTGCCAAATCTCCAAAGCGATGACTAATGCGCACATCTAATTTGCGCTTGGCTAAGGTTTCGGTAGCGTGCGAATTGATCACGCGCGTGTCCTTAAAGGTCTGTAGCGTGTAGTCCTGTGCAGAAACTGATAAACCTACCAGCAGCGCCAGATGCAAAAAAAATAGCTTTTTCATGGTGCAGCATATTAGATGTTGATATAATGATTACCTTTTATGTAGTCGAGCAGTTTGATTATTGATGGTTTGTAATCTTGTAAAGCTGATAACCAACAAGTTGTAAGATTTTGGTGCGATTTCAAATACATTTGTTAACTCAAAAATACGACAGCAATCTAACAGTCGGATGGCGCTTTGGATGCGTATTTTTTAAATTTTTTTGAACATTCGTCCGACATTTCTGAACATATGCACTGCTGCCCATTTGAAACGACTTTTTTTAAAAAAAATAGGTACGCTGGCTGCAACTTTTTTCGATACTTTACGTAAGTGCCACAGTAGCGCCTCCGCGAGCAGAAGCACGCTGTAACGATATTTGTTTTTTATTATAAATCTATAAAATTTTGATGAATGAATTTTGTGCAACAGCAATAAATCACTTAAATTTTTATAAATATAGGCATTATTATTTACAAAACAATGATGTTAACTAAAATTCTTTCAACCCTTCAACTTCCTCAACCCTTCAACTTCCTCAGCTATGGCTAAAATACTAATAACCGACGATGAAGGCAGTATCCGTCGCACCTTGCGCGAGATTCTGCTGTTTGAAAAATACGACGTAGAAGAAGCCGCCGACGGGCTGGATTGTCTAGCAAAAGCGAAAAAAACACCCTATGATGTAATTTTGCTAGATATTAAAATGCCTAAAATGGATGGCTTAGAAACCCTCGAAAAGTTGCAAGAAATGGTTCCTAATACGCCCATTATCATCATTTCAGGGCATGGCACGATTGATACTGCCGTAGAAGCTGTGAAAAAAGGTGCTTTTGATTTCATCGCCAAGCCGCCCGACCTCAACCGCCTGCTCATTACCATCCGCAATGCCATGGACAAATCGGGCTTAGTTGCAGAAACAAAAGTGCTAAGGCAGCGCATTGCCCGAAGTAAAATCCAGGAGATTATTGGCGAGTCAGCGGGTATTCGTGCCGTACGCGACACCATCGAGCGCGTAGCCCCCACCGATGCAAGGGTGCTGGTGCTGGGGCCCAATGGCTCTGGTAAAGAATTGGTGGCGCGTTGGCTGCATGAGCAAAGTCCGAGAGCAAGCGCCCCCATCGTGGAAGTCAATTGTGCTGCGATTCCATCAGAACTCATTGAGAGTGAGCTATTTGGGCACGAAAAAGGCGCTTTTACCTCAGCCGTAAAGCAGCGTATTGGCAAATTTGAGCAGGCGCACGGCGGCACGCTTTTTCTCGATGAAATTGGCGATATGAGCCTGTCCGCACAAGCCAAAGTGCTGCGTGCTTTGCAAGAAAATCGCATCACCCGCGTGGGGGGTGACAAGGACATCAGCGTGGATGTGCGCGTGGTGGCTGCCACCAATAAAGACCTACGACACGAAATCGCGACTGGGCGCTTCCGCGAAGACCTCTACCACCGGCTGGCGGTCATCATCATACCTGTACCTGCCCTCAATGAGCGCCGCGAGGATATTCCTATGCTGGTGGAGCATTTCAACCGCTTGGTGTGCGAAGAGTACGGCATTGCGGCCAAACCTATACAACCCGAAGCAATGGCCTTGCTGCAAAAAGTGAACTGGACAGGCAACATTCGTGAACTGCGCAATGTCGTGGAGCGTTTAATTATTCTTAGCGGAGTAGAAATAACCGTAGCAGATGTGCAGCGCTATGTGCTGCCACTGAGCGCAGTAGTAAAAGAGCTTGGATAAAATCCGCTCGAAGAATTTTAGGCACCTAAAGTTGGAACTTACAAGTGTCATTCTTACTTTCGCATAAGCTAAATATGTAACTGCAAAGCCTGCCCGTGTTACAACGGGCGGGCTTTTGCGTGTTGCACAAAAGGTGGTATCATGTTGTGCAACCTACAGAATTATACAAAAACCGACAAGCAAAAGCATTGCGTTTATTTTTTTATTTAAAAATTTGATAATCAGCTTAAAACGAATAATGCCATTATGAATGATCACAATCACAATACAACCCAGCCGCATCCGATGAAGCAATGGGGGCGCAGCCTTCAAGGTGAAAACTCTTGGACGATGTTCAAGGTACTATCGGAGTTTGTGGATGGCTTTGAAACACTCAACCAGATCGGACCCTGCGTGTCGGTGTTCGGCTCGGCGCGCACCAAACCCGACCAGCCCTATTATCAGTTGGCAGTAGAAATCGCCAAACAACTCACCGAAGCAGGCTATGGCGTGATCACTGGTGGCGGGCCGGGTATCATGGAAGCTGGCAACAAAGGGGCAGCGCTGGCTGGCGGCAAATCGGTTGGGCTGAATATCAATTTACCTTTTGAACAGAGCCATAATCCGTTCATTGATCCTGATAAAAACCTGAATTTCAGGTACTTCTTCGTGCGCAAGGTGATGTTTGTGAAGTATGCGCAAGCTTTCGTAGCACTGCCCGGCGGCTTCGGCACCATGGACGAACTCTTTGAAGTGCTCACCCTTATTCAAACCCAAAAAATATCACCAGTACCAGTCATCTTGGTTGGCACGAAATACTGGCAAGGGCTGAAGGATTGGATTCAAACAATTATGATGGAAAGCGAACGCAACATCAATCCGAAAGATTTGGAACTACTGCCTATCGTGGATGAACCGGAGGAGGTGATTCGTATTATTGATGCATTTTATGCACAAAAAGAGGAAGGGCTGGGACCAAATTATAATTTGTGATTATTAGGTGATGGGTGATAGGTGATAGGGGATTGTTCAGTTTGATTACAGCATATCAGCACACAAACACTTAAATAATATTGGCTTGCGGATACTAATTTTTGTTACTCAAAAACCGTGGATGAAGGGATGATTTTTGTGCGCCATCTTGTCTAAACCCAACAAATATTTCCTTTCTTTACAGCTAAGCTAAGATCATTCATTCTAAAATCACGCGCATGAGACATTACTTGATAGCTTTTATCGTATTTTTTGGTATTGTAGGATTAAGCGCCTGCAAGACAACACAACCGACCCCTACACCGCCGCCTACCGCTGCCACCAAGCCGGCCGAAGCCCCCAAAAAAGTGGAGGAACCTAAAAAGCCGGCAGGAAAAATCAAGCCCTATAAAGAGATTGTCACCGCTGATGCCGTCACGGACTCTGGGCTGGTTATCGTGCATCAGGTGAACGGTAAGTACCTATTTGAAATACCTGCCAGCGTACTCGACCGCGAAATCCTGGTGGTCAGTGTCATCAGTGGCTATGTCAAGAACCTCAGCTTTGGCGGGGCGGGCATGAATTCGAGGCCGCAGCAGGTGATTCGTTGGCAAAAACAAGGCGATCGCATGTTATTGCGTTCGGTATCGTACAATAGCGTGGCCAGCGAGGAGCAGCCTATTTATCAGTCGGTACGCAATAATAACTTTGAGCCAATTATCATGGCTTTTGATATTCAGGCATTTAACACCGATACGACGGCCTATGTGTTCGATGTGACACCGCTTTTCACTACCGATGTAGAAATGATTGGCCCCCTGTCGCAGCAGCAACGCACGAATTTTGGCATCCGTAGCCTTGATCGCGACCGCAGCATGATCAGCGGCATGAAGAGTTTTCCTACCAACGTGGAAGTTCGTCATGTGCTAACTTTTAGCGGTACAAAACTCCCTGATAATGAGTTAACTGGAACGCTTTCAATCGAAATGAACCAGTCTATGGTGCTGCTGCCAGAAGTGCCGATGCAGCCTCGGCTGTACGATGCCCGTGTGGGGTATTTTTCGATTCAGCAGGTGGACTATGGCCTCGATGAGCAGAAAGCCGCCACCCGACGCTACATCACGCGCTGGCGCTTAGAACCCAAAGACCCCGATGCCTACTTCCGAGGCGAATTGGTAGAACCTGTAAAGCCCATTGTATATTACATTGACCCGGCAACGCCCGAAAAATGGCGCCCTTACCTCAAACAAGGCGTAAACGACTGGCAAAAGGCTTTTGAAGCGGCTGGTTTTAAAAATGCCATCATGGCGAAAGATGCACCAACACCAGAAGAAGACCCCGACTGGAGCCCCGAGGATGCCCGTTATTCTTGCATTCGCTACATTTCTACCGAGATTCAAAATGCCGTTGGACCACACGTACACGATCCGCGCACGGGCGAAATCCTCGATTCAGATATTTTATGGTATCATAATGTCATGAATCTGTTGCGCAATTGGTACTTCGTGCAAACGGCGGCCGTCAATCCGGCAGCACGGGGTGTCAAATTTGATGATGCGGTGATGGGCGAACTCATTCGCTTTGTAGCGGCACACGAGGTGGGGCACACCTTAGGATTACCGCACAACATGGGTTCGAGTTCGGCTTATCCAGTGGATTCGCTGCGCTCTCCGGCATTCACCAAGCGTATGGGCACGGCACCTTCTATCATGGATTATGCCCGTTTCAATTATATTGCGCAGCCGGAAGACGGCGATGTGGATGTGCATCCAAAAATTGGACCTTACGACGATTGGAGCATCATGTATGGATACAAACTTATTCCAAACGTTGCGTCAGCTGAAGCAGAACGACCCATACTTAACCAATGGATCACAGCGCGTGCCAGCAATAGGCTTTATCATTACGGGCCGCAGCGTGGTAATCCTTTCGACCCCACCGCACAAACCGAAGACCTCAGCGATGACGCCATGCGCGCCAGCGAACTGGGTATTCGCAATCTCAAACGCATTATGCCCAACTTGATCAAGTGGTCGGCGGCGGAAGCCAAAGATTATGAAGACCTCCGCGAGCTTTATGGGCAAGTGCTGGGTCAGTTCGGCCGCTATATGGGGCATGTAACTACCAACGTAGGTGGCGTGTATGAAAAGCAAAAAACATACGACGAGCAGGGGGTAATCTTTACGCCAGTAGAACGCGAAAAACAAATGCGCGCCGTGAAATTTCTCAACGACCAACTGTTCGCAACGCCTGAATGGATGATCGTGCCGGATGTGCTCCAGCGCATCGAAACGGGTGGAATGGCCGAGCGCCTGCGCGGCTTGCAAGAGAGTACCCTCAATCGGCTTTTTGAGGCCGAACGCCTGTATCGCCTCATGGATGCGCAGGCAATGCATGGCAGCAAGACTTACGGGCTACTTGATTTGTTTAATGATACACGCAATGGTATTTTCGCAGAATTAAAAACAGGTAAAGCGATAGATGCTTATCGTCGTAATTTGCAGCGCGCTTACATTGCTAAAATGGGCGATCTGATGAAGTTGGATGCCAATAAATACGATCGTTCTGACATTAAGGCGGTGGCGCGTGGAGCACTCAAAATGCTACAAAGCGACATCCGAGCGAATATGAGCAAACAACGCGAAACGCTCTCCCGCTATCACTTAGAAGATGCTTTGCAACGCATTGATGCTATTTTGAATCCCAAGTCTTGATATAAAGGTAAAGAAATTTCAATAATTTGATGCATCAATACAACGAGGGCAGGAGTATTATACCATTTACGATTTTAGAAGTCCGATTTTATATTTTGTAAAGCATTGAAAAACAAGGCTTTGAGAATAAACAAATGCGTCATTTTCAATTGAAAAGGGTATTATATCATAACTCCTGCCTTTTATTATGTAAATGACGTAGAATACCGCAAAAAAGAATACCGTACATTACATTATGACTTTTGTTCTAACCTAAAACTCCATACGAACCCGCAAGTTGATGCGTCGGGAAGTCAAATAATTCGGGATGGCATACTGCTGGTTGAAAATCGTTTTGATCCAGGTGTTGCCCGCTTGGTTTTGTACTTGCATCAGATTGAACACTTCGAGACTGACCCAACTGGCACGGCTGAATCGCAGCGGATGGTTCGGCTTTTCCGATAGCTTAGCGCGATCCCACAGGGCTACCGAGAAGCCAATATCTATGCGGTGATACGGCTCAAAGCGATAGGTATTGCGATACACTACATTGTTACCCAGCAATCCATACGGCAACCCCGTACCCACCGTAAAATTGAGGTGCATTTTAAAATTTTCATTACGGGGCAAATAATCCTGAAAAAACATCGAAAGCGTCATCAATTGGTCGGAAGGACGAGGCACATCTTGTACAACGGTGGCTTCGGGTTGCCCAACTTCACGGCGCAGGTGTTGCACGCCATTGAGCGCTTCGCGGGCCCGCAAGAAGGAAAGGTTGATCCAAGATTCGGCACCAGGCACAAATTCGCCATTCACCCGAAAATCAATACCGGTCACGTAGCCCGTAGCATCATTCTGACCCGAATAGCGAATGCGCACATTTTCAATTTCATACGACACCAAGTCCCAGAGGCGTTTGTAATAGGCTTCTGTAATGAATTTGAATTTAGTCGGATTGCTTTTGCCAAGGTAAAAATCAAAGGTCATGCCGCCCACCACATGAAAAGATTTCTGTGAGCGCAGGTCGGTATTCACTTGCCCGTCAAAGCCGCGCATTTCTCGATAAAATGGGGGCTGGAAATACAAGCCACCCGCCAAGCGATACGATAAGTCACGCTCGCTTTTCAGGGGTTTGTAAAGCAATTGTGCGCGGGGGGAGAGTATGAACTCGCGGTTCAAATCCCAATAGGCAGCGCGCAATCCGGCAGAGAGTTTTAGTTCGCCGACGCTTTCGCGGCGCCAGGTGTAAGTATCTTGAAAATAAGCACTAAAACGATTGGATAACAGATCATTACGTGTTTTTAAAACATTAAATACTTGCACTTGTAGCGTGTCGTAAGGTAAAGAATAACCCGCCGAATCAAGGCGTTCCCATTCGTTGATGCGGTCACTGATTTGTTCGTTTTGATATTTTGCACTCCACTGTAGAAAATGGCTGCTGGTGGTCTGGCTGTCGGCATGATTCATTTGTAGTTCTATCCCACCTTTATGCTCTAAGTTGCGAATGCCGATATTCAAAAAATTGCGCACGTATTGTTGCTGGGTGCCATTGCCCAATTCAGCGATCACCTCGCCAAAGTTGTCGCTTCCTAAGCCCGATTCGATCTGGCGCAGACTGTAGTTGCCGATTATATCAAAACGTTCATTCTCATCGCTGCGAAATGCGGATCCTAAAAACTTGATAAAGAAGGGATTACGCTTTTTATCGGGTAGATAGGTGAAAGAAATGCCGCCCATCTGGGTGGTAAAATCATCTACTTCCTGCCCTTCAAAAACACTGAACAATTGGAGCGCAAAGTTGACCAGCCCAAAAGCGGTATTGCGTTCGGTTGGTTTAAAATTGTAAACGCTGCGATTGTAATTGCCAAGCAGCCCCACCTGCCAGTCGCGGTTAATGTCGTAGGTCAGATAGGTTTGAATATCTGTAAAATTTGGTATATATTCCCCTTGTACATCCAATGTGCCGAGGAGGTAGCGGGTCGTTTTGTAGCGTGCGCCTGCCAAATAGCGAAAGCGCCGGTAGCTGTCCTTGCCTACCTTGGTACTCCCTTCAATATGCGCAGAACCTCCCAAAAAACTGGCATTGACCGAGCCAGCCAGCGTATCCGGCAGCTTGTATTTGATGTCAAGCACCGAAGCCGACTTGTCGCCGTACTTAGCCTCAAAACCACCGGAGGAAAACGACAAATTGCGGATGAGATCAATATTGGCAAAGGTTAGCCCTTCTTGCTGCCCCGCCCGAATGAGCTGCGGGCGGTAAATCTCAAAATCGTTTACATATACAAGGTTTTCATCAAAGTTGCCGCCACGCACGTTGTACTGAGAGCTGAGTTCACCGCCTGTGCCACTGCTTACGCCCAGTGCAATGCTTGGTAGCAGGCTTTCGAGGTTGCCAGTGGTGGAAGGCAGCAGTTTCATATTTGATAAATCCTCTTGGATCATACCGGAGATTTCCACTTTGCTGGCGCGTACCAATACTTCAATCTCCGAATCAGCGGGAGCAAGGGCTACGTCCACTTGGCGGCTGCTGCGGGGCGGCATGGCGTCAATCACTGTTTCGGCACTTTTGTATCCAATGCGAGTGAAAATTAATGTAAATGTTTGATTTACAGGTACTTCAATTCGATACCGGCCATTAGCCGCCGATTCGGTAGCGATATTCGTATCCTTGATATAGATAGTCACAATTTCCACCGGTGCATCGCTTATGGCGTCTCTCACCATTCCCGTAATGATAGCGCTACGGTCGGTTTGTGCGCTCAATAGTGAGGATAAAATACTGAAAAACAGTAGATTATGTATTTTTTTCATATTGATAAAAGCTATCCAGTACCAATAGTGGTGCATTTGCGGTGCAAGATGTTTAAAAATTTGCGCACAAGCTACGGTTTACAACGCAAAAAAAGAGAAGCCGATATAGGGATTTACAGATTTTGTCGGTTTGTTGATAGGAGCGTGGGATGATGGCATTCATGGGGTGACGTAATGCATGATTTACAATTTAATTTGTAAAAAATTGAAAAACAGAGTTTTATAAGAAAAAACGCGTTGGCTTCAATTGGAAATGGTTGTATGGCGAGTGATTATTTATAATCGGGAAATAAAAAAGGGGGCTACAACAGCCCCCCGAAAAAACACCTAAAACCCATATTCAAACCTTGTTAACCTTCTGCACGTTTTTTTGTTGCAACCTTGCTTATTATTTTCTGTCCGCCGCTTTACTTTAGCTTACTTGTTTGCAACTTACGCTATATATGACTGCGGTTTTTCTGAAAAGTCACACTTTTTTTGAAAAAAAATCTGCTTTTTAAAAAAAAGTTACTATGCCCTACTTCCATACCCCCGATGCTATGCTGGATGCGGCTTGGCGCTTGCTGCTCAATGGCGCCGTGAAAAAGCATGATCCTTTGCGCACGCCGGTGATTGGCACTACTAGCGGGCAACAGGTGCAGTTGCGCACCGTAGTGTTGCGCCGCGTGGACATTGCGCCGCGGTGTCTTTATTTTTATACGGATATTCGAGCTGGTAAGGTTGCGCAATTACAACAAAATTCGTCGTTGAGTGCCTTATTTTATCATCCGCGACAACAGTTTCAGATACGCACCTTGGGCCAAGTGAGCCTGCACCACCAAGATGTGGTGGCTCAGGATTGTTGGCAACGCTTGCCAGTGGCGGGTCGAAAAAATTATGCAACTACGCCTGCACCAGGTACGCCTACGCCTTTGCCGGTATCCGGATTGCCGGAGGGCTGGTCGTCGGATATGCCTTTGGCGCAAAGCGAATTTGCCTTTGTACACTTCGTTGTAATGATCTGCGAGGTAGAGTACATAGATTGCCTACAGCTGCATGCAGAGCACTCGCAACGAGCAGCCTTTAAGTGGGAACATAGCGCCTGGTCTGCTACTTGGTTGATACCATAAGCGTATCAGCAAGGGTTACTGCGTCATATTAGCAGCCATCTTTTCCGCGATTGTTTGCAATTGTTCAATACTGAAAATAAAGGAATTGAGGTCGCGGTCACCCCAATTGGTGTCCTTCAATTCGATCAGTAAGCCATTTTTTACAAAAGCGATCACGCCGCAGGTGTTCCCCGATCCTTGGTCTGGCTCTAAGTAGCGCACGCCATAGTCGCCGAGTTGCGGCAGGTACTCAAAGTAGAAAAACTGCTGGGCGCCTCTGGCATAGACATTGATGATCTCACGAGCATTCTTCTTGGCAGAAATAGGGCTAACCTGCAAAACGAGGTTGTTCTTGAACGGGCTTGGCGTTCCTTTGCCGTAAAGGCGACTACAGTTGGCCATGTTTTCTGTTACGTCGCTGTTTACTTTTACACGTACATCGGCTGCAAATTCGCCGCATACCTCCTGAATGAGGGATACGGGCAGCAGGTCATCGCAGAAATTACCTTGCTGAGCAGGTAACAAATGGTAGCATAAAAGAAGCGGAATAGCAACTTTTAAGGACGATAGGAATTGCTTTTGAGTATTCATCAGACTATGATTTGTTTGTTAAAAAATTAGGTATGTATGCAAAGCTCTTCTAATCAAAGATAAACTGTTTCCTTCAAATAGCAAAGGGCGTCACCGCTTGGTGATGCCCTTTGTGTCAAACGATTTAGGAAACGGTCGTTATCGAAGGTCTTCTATATGATAACCTGGATATTTGGATTTGTCGAAAGCAAAATGGTTCGCGGCGAAGGTTTTATTGGGTGTTAACTGGTTGATAATCATGGTATAACGTGAGCCATCTTTACCAAAAGCCTTTACACTTAGCACATCCTGATTTTCCTTATTGACCAGCATTCGAATTTTAGAATATTCAAATTTTTTGTCTAAGGGTTTGAATTCGATTTGTTGCACAATCTTTCCACCTTCGCTGTATTCATTCACGAGCACATAAGCAAACTTTCCCGTGCGATAGAAATCGAATAAAGACTGTGGCGAAAGTAGATTGTCATCGTCGCCTTCAGTGGGCATCGGATTGATTTGCACTTCTTTATTACTATTCATAATGAGCCAGATAGCCTGCCCATCACAAATGACGGATTGCCCAGCCAGTTCCACACGGTATTTTTTACCATCGCGTGCTACTTTGCCTTTTTGTACTTCCTTGGGCATCTCTGGAAACTCCAACTCAAGGGTGAACGCCGCTTCCAAGGATTTATAGCCATCGTACTTCTTACGTACTTTATCAAGTATGGCTTTGGCTTTGGGGTCTGAATCAGAGGCTTTACTGTAGTCCGCTGTTTTCTGAGCGGTGGTCGCTAGGCTTAACCCAAGCGCCAATAGCATTAGCAACACTTTTTTCATCGTGTGATTTTATTCTAAATGAAAGTAAATAAAAGCATGTTAATATTAATTGGTTTATTCAACGCCCATCAAAAACGTTTCGTTGCGCCATTTTATTGAGCAAAACGCTTGATTAGCGCTAAGGTTTAACAAATCTTTTGCTTTTCTGGCCCAGCACGGTAGCCCAGCGCGCTGTAATTCAGCTTGCAAAGTTTTGTGCGCTATTACTTTTTTATTAGCTTTGCTGGATGGTGCAATGGATACAGCCCGTATTTTTTCCGATCTTTCAGCAAAGCTCCGAAACTACACTGCCGTATCGCCGAGGTTGCTCCCCCATTTTTTCACTTTAACTTTTACAGAATGAGAATTTTTGTAGGAAACTTGAGCTACAAAACTACTGATGACGAGCTGGCAACAGCATTTGAGGCATACGGAGAAGTAAGCTCTGCAAGCATTTTGCTTGACCGTGACACGGGTCGTTCCAAAGGTATTGGCTTTGTGGACATGCCCAATTCATCCGAAGCTGAAGCCGCTATTGAAGGCCTTGATGGCGCTGACTTGGGCGGTAGAAATATCAAAGTAGAAGAAGCCAGACCACCGCGCCCACGCCGATAGGTAAAGCCTACCCGCCAAGCATCCACCCCGATAATGGAGTACCGGTGCATGAATACGACAAAACCAACCGTGTTTTGCCGCAGTGCTTCGTACTCCGTTGTGGGGAGAAAATGCTGCACTCAAAAAAACGGCTGTACCTAAGCTGTTGATGCGCTACTGGGTATCGGGAGGATTTCAAATTGCTGAAAATCAGTTTTTTAGGATGGTTTTTATCTGCTCCAATAGAGCGCGCCCTGCCTCCGAAAAGCGATCCAGCGGATACCGTCCTTCGCCAGGCTGAGCCAGCACTAACCACTTAAAATTATCGGCCAATATTTCATCTGGATGAATAATGTAGAGCGTATTGTCTCCGATTTGACGAAAAAAATCGGACTGTTCGTTTACATGCAGTGCACTTCGCCCCAACTCATCTGCTTGTACGGCCCAAGCCCCGTCAGGCGTTTGCACAACCGGATAAAGATTAAAATTCAGATACTCTAAGTAGGCTGGGCGACTTTCTATCCAGGCGGGTGCCTTGGAAGTGAGTATCGGCAACGCTTGTATCGTATCTCCCTGCCCTTGCGCCAACCGAATAGCATATGCCAAATGCGCACCATCAGGATTCAATAGCAAGCGCGACTGCACCGGCGGCGGCAGGCGCAAGTCGCCACTCAAAGGTTCAAACCCAATCAGCGCATACAATGCCAAGCGCTGCTGCGGATGATAGCGGGAGTAAATATGAAACAGTTCGTGCGCCAGTACCTCTCTCAGCGCTGTTTTGTCAGGCTGCACCAGCACATTAGCAGGAATAGCAATGCATGAGCCGCGCGTGTACCACACCCCTGGACCATAATGATTCGCTTTTGTTTTGAGGAGTTGCAGTTTTTGCGGAAAAAGCGTAGGGGCTATCTGCTGGCATCGGTTGCGTAGGTCGTGGAGTAATTCTGTGAGCAATAGCGTTTCTCGATCATCGAATGTAGCTACATCGCGGGCCAAAAAATCGCGGTAAGCGCTCAATATGGAGTCGCGGGATGTGCCGCTGGGAAAATTGCGTTTCATTTGTAAAGCCATATCCAGCGACGTAATACGGCCAAAGAAACCCTCCGCGTCATTCATTACAATGGCGGTGGCAGCTTGAATACTATCCAAAAAAATAATATTTTTTGAACCCAAGCGATGTATAGCGTTGTTGCGCGGATCATCTTTACAGGCCCAGGCAAGCCCGATTAACACCAAACACCAATAATATCGGGTATGAAATGAGGAAAATGTGCGTTTAGATTTGCGTTGTATCACTTTTTTTTATAGTTTTGATGAAAGAATCAGGAGTGATTTTCATTTTTTAGTGCTTCCCTTCAGAACCCTAAAATTTGCGTATTGCTCTTACCAAAGTAATTCAAGTTCACTTAATTATTCTCATTTTTTTCACTTTTTTCAATTTTTCTGTAATGAACATTTTCGTAGCAAAATTGAGTTTCAGGACGCAAAGCGAAGACCTGAGAGAAGCATTTGAAGCCTTCGGTATGGTGGATTCCGCGAAAGTAATTGTGGACCATTTCACCGGTAAATCCAAAGGTTTTGCTTTCGTAGAGATGCCAAACGATGACGAAGCACAGGCCGCCATTGATGCATTGAACGAAACCGATCTGGATGGCAATACGATTGTAGTAAAGAAAGCAGAACCGCGCAAACCCGGCGGTGACCGAGGGGGCTTTAACCGCGGCGGTGGTGGCGGCGGTGGCGGCGGCTATGGTGATCGTGGTGGCGATCGTTCGCGTGGTGGCGGCAATCGCTATGGCGGACGTGATGACCGTGATGGTGGCGGCTACGGCGGCGGTGGCGGTTACAAAAAGCGGTATTGATTTGATTACGAACGGATTATCTGATATCTTACACCGAATTTTTAGTGCAATCCTGTGCAAAACCCCACTCCAGATAACTCAGAGCGGGGTTTTCTGATTTTATGCGCTTTTGTCGCTTTTTATCATTTACTTTCCTCATTAAATTCTAAGTTAACGCCTATTTTTGTTGTTGTTGCTTTGACACGAACGCTCGAAACAGCATTGACGGACTAACATTACATTATACCGCTTTTTATTGAAAGTGGCATCACTATTCCATAAAATTCATATCCCGATGCAAAGATTTTTATGTGCATGCTTTTTTTTCATCATTTTATTTCACGCGTCGCTTAGCGCACAGGTACTCTACACCGAACCCTTTTTTCCTAGAATAGACCAACCCGTAACCATCTTTTTTGATGCTACGCAAGGCTCTGGCGGTTTGAGAGATTGCAATTGTGATGTATATGTGCACACCGGTGTCATCACCAATGCCAGCACCAGCCCTTCCGACTGGAAGAATGT
>CALMSP010000243.1 GCA_937872405.1 uncultured Saprospiraceae bacterium
TACGCCTCATTGTCCATTTTTCAAAATCATCATACATTCTGCCTCACTACCAAAAATAGAAGGGATATGACTATTACCACCCAAAAAGTAACCTACCGCGCGTTTCGGGAAATGGATTTTTCGGACACGGATACCTTTTTGTACGAATTATTAAATGGTGTAATTGTGAGAAGAGCCTCCCCTAAAGTAATCCATCAGCGTATTTCCAAAAAATTATTTCGCCAGTTAGAAGATTTCATTTTGGCAAAAGCGCTGGGCGAAATTTTCTACGCGCCTATTGACGTGGTTTTGGACGATCACAATGCCTCTCAGTCCGATTTGGTTTATATCGCTAACACAAATGATGGCGTGGTGGTGGACGATGAAGATGTAATAGTTGGCGTTCCCGATTTAGTCGTCGAAATCATTTCCCCCGGCTCGGTCAAGCGCGATCGCATCGAGAAAATGGCTATATATGAGCAGTTCAAAATCAAGGAATACTGGCTGGTGGACCCCAATAATCAAAGCATTGAAATTTATACTTTAAAAGACGACAAGTACGCTTTGCACGCCTTTGCGGATGCCACGGAAAAGGTGCAGTCGGTCGTGCTGGCAGGCTTAGAAGTGGATGCGGTGGTAGTTTTTTGATGGTTCGCGGTTTGCTATTTGCTACACAAATTTCAGACGATAGCTACCAAATCTGTTGCCTCCAAGGCGCTAAAAATGATTGATAGTGGGTCAAAATGGTTGTTTTGTTGTTCAGATTTCGCAAATCTTTAAGATTTACGAAATTACATCCACCCATTTGCCCCAGCACCAAATGATTTAGCGTCTAAAGCCATGATGCCTCAACGCACGACAATGGCGCGGTCTTTCAGGTAGTCTTTCAATTCGCGGATGCCGATTTCTCGGAAGTGAAAAATGGTTGCCGCGAGGGCAGCGTCCGCTTTACCCGTTGTGAACACATCATAGAAATGCGCCATCGTACCTGCGCCGCCCGAAGCGATCACCGGAATGCTCAGCGATTCGGATACCCGCGCTGTCATATCGCAGGCGAAGCCCTGTTTGACGCCATCATGATCCATCGAAGTGAAGAGGATTTCGCCGGCACCACGCTCTTGGGCTTCCTTCACCCAATCCAGCAGCCTGATGTCGGTTGGAATTCTCCCCCCGTTCAAATGCACTAACCACTCTTGCCCAACCGCTTTCGCATCCACCGCTAATACCACAAACTGGCTACCGAAGGCCTTTGCCATGGCATCAATCAGTGCAGGCTGTCGCACCGCGGCCGAATTCACGGATACTTTATCGGCGCCGCAAGCGAGCAGCAGGTCGGCATCCGCAACTTCATTGATACCGCCGCCAATCGTGAATGGGATATGGAGGTGTCGGGCGATATTGCGCGCCAGCGCCGACATCGTTTTGCGCTTCTCGTGCGTGGCCGTGATGTCGAGAAAGACCAATTCATCTGCGCCTTGTTCGCTGTACAACGCCCCTAATTCTACGGGATCGCCAGCGTCGCGTAGGTTGACAAAATTGACACCTTTCACGGTGCGCCCGTCTTTGATATCTAAGCAAGGAATAATTCTTTTTGCTAACATGGTTGTTGGTATTGATGCCACGTTGTGATTGGCTGAGCGTCGGTGTAGGGTTGCAGCGATTAAAATGTTGCCAAATCACTTAGGCTCAGGTGCCCTTCGTAAATGGCTTTACCGATGATCGCCCCGAAGCACCCGATTTTCCGGAGCTGTTGCAATTCTTCCAAGCTCGTCACGCCCCCGCTGGCGATCAACTGAACATTCGGGAATGCAGTCAGAATTACTTCGTACAAAGCGATAGCGGAGCCTTGCAGCAGCCCATCCTTCGAAATATCGGTACAAATGACGTTGCGCACATTTTGAGCTGCGTATGCGCCCAGAAATGCGAATAGTTCGGTGTTGCTTTGCTCTTGCCAGCCCGAAACCGCCACATATCCATCTTTTACATCGGCGCCAAGTATAATGCGTTCTGGTCCGTATTGTTCTAACCAACCCAGAAAAAGCGCAGGATTTTTTACGGCTACGGTACCCCCGGTAATCTGATTTGCCCCAGATTCAAATGCAATCGTGACATCCGCATCCGACTTCAAGCCGCCGCCAAAATCAATCCACAGATTTGTTTCTAATGCAATGGTTTCCAGCACTTTATAATTTACGACTCTATTGGCTTTCGCGCCATCCAAATCCACTAAGTGCAGCCGTGTAAGCCCTGCCGCCTCAAACTGCTTTGCCACCTCTACCGGATTTTCATTATATACTTTTTTCTGCGTGTAGTCGCCTTGAGTCAAACGCACGCATTTACCGTCAATAATATCTATGGCTGGTATAATATGCATCGCAATGGAGCGCCCATTGGGCATTTAAATTCGCATAAAAATTTGATAATCAAACACTTGTGATGATTTGTTTACAAAATCTATAAAAAGATTTTATAACCATTTTAGGCAATGTATTCGTAAAAAACAACCCTGCCGCTCTTGCGAATGGCAGGGTCTTGTTGTTTATACTTTTATCTGAGTTTACTCAGCATCTTTATCATCGGTATCGTTATCTTGCAATTGCTCTTTCAGCTGCGAGAAAACATCCAGATCGCCCAGTGTAGAACGCTCTACCGTGTCCTGTTGCTTTTTCATGGCGCCGCGCACCTTTTGGCGTTCTTCGTCTTTTTCGCGTTTTACACTCTCATCCGCTTCGCGGCGAATATCTTCGAGATAACGCATATGCGATACGAGTATGCGCTTGTCGTCTCGATTGAATTCGATAACCTTCACGGTGAGGGTTTCTTCTACTTCAGCCAGCGAGTTATCCTCCTTGCGGATATGTTTGATGGGTGCATACGCTTCGAGTCCATAGGGCAACTGCACGATAGCGCCTCGGTCGTCGCGGCGGAGTATAGTAGCCTCGTGGTAGGAACCAACCGGAAATACCGATTCGAAGGTATCCCATGGGTTCTCCTCTATTTGCTTATGTCCGAGCGACAGCTTGCGATTATCCTTGTCAATATCGAGGATAGCGACATCAATCTTTTCGCCTACTTTCGTGAACTCAGAAGGGTGATTGAAACGCTTCGTCCAAGAAAGATCAGAGATATGCACCATACCACCGATACCATCCTGCAATTCTACGAATACGCCATAGGGAGTAAGGTTTTTGACCTCGCCCGTGTGCCGGCTGTTGATCGGATAGCGCGTTGCGATCTCGCTCCAAGGATCAGACTGCAACTGCTTGAGGCTGAGCGACATCTTGCGATCATCGCGGTCAATGGTGACCACTTTTGCCGAATATTCTTGGTTCAATTTGAAGAATTCGCGTGCATTCACTGGCTGGTTGCTCCAGCTCACTTCTGATACGTGAATCAGCCCTTCTACGCCCGGCTGGATTTCGAGGAATGCGCCATAATCTTCGATGTTGACAATTTTGCCTTTCACGACGGAACCTTCCTGGATGGTTGCATCGAGCACTTCCCAAGGATGTGGCTGCAATTGCTTTAAACCCAGCGATATACGCTTTTTGTTTTCATCAAAATCAAGTACTACGACGTTGATTTTCTGATTCAGTTGTAACACCTCGCTTGGATGGCTAATGCGTCCCCACGAAATATCGGTGATGTACAATAGACCGTCCACGCCGCCCAAATCGAGGAAGGCACCGAAGTCGGTAATATTTTTAACCAGACCTTCCAATACTTGACCTTTTTCTAAGCCGGCGATGATCGCTTCGCGCTGTTCTGCCAGGTCACTTTCGATAAGCGCTTTGTGCGACACCACAGCATTCTTGATGGTTTCGTTTACTTTTACCACCTTAAATTCCATGGTTTTACCTACGTATGAATCGTAATCAATGATGGGTTTGATGTCAATTTGTGAACCTGGTAGGAAGGTTTCCAAGCCACCGGCATCTACAATTAGACCACCTTTGGTTTTACTAATAACCGTACCTTTTATTACCGTGCCATTTTCGTAAGAATCTACAATGCGTTCCCAAGCGCGTAGCAGTTTGGCTTTGCGGCGCGATAGGATCAACTGACCGCGTGCGTCTTCTTGTTGCTCTACGTACACCTCTACCGAGTGGCCTACTGCCAAGTCGGGCATGTCGCGGAATTCAGAAAGCGGCACTAATCCGTCCGATTTGTAATTGATATCCAATACCACGTCGCCATCATTGATGGACGTAACGCGCCCGGCAACGATTTCGTTTTCCAGTACGGCGGTTATAGGGGCCACGTACTGTACTCGGTCTTTTTTGGAATCCTTTTTAGCAAATATA
>CALMSP010000244.1 GCA_937872405.1 uncultured Saprospiraceae bacterium
TGCAGAAAGCAACCAGCAGGACAAGAAAAGCGAGTATGATTTTGTGATTCATGTAATTTAAAATTAAAAATTGTGAATTACTACTATATTATATCATTTTGATAAAACATTCATTTTTTATTTAGTTAATCTGTGGCTCGTCCGCCTTTTGGTAGGCATGTTTTGTATGGGATTATGCATATTTTATAAAAATAGCTTCGTCGAAAAGATTAAAATATTATTACATTTATTTATAACATCTAGTGCCGAAAATGCAGCACTTAGTAACTACCGCATCATGTTTTGACGGATAGCATTAGTGTCGCTCTAAGATGGGGTTCATTCAGTAAGTCCCGCTAAATTGACCACTTATTTAGCACTTTTTTTCCCGCTCAGCATAGTTTTATCGGATAGTCGTGCCAATGATAGGATGCGAATGGCTTTGCTATTAAGTATTTTTATGGTACGCTGGCTTTGAAAATAGTGGACTTTACGCTTGCGGAAATATTACAATGCATATGTGCTGATGCCAGCCAAATCGAACCGCGCGTTGCTGGCGGGGCGCCATTCAGGCTGATGCTGCCTTCTAACAGTAAAAGTAGCTGTGGGTTATCTTCGGAGGGTAGCTCCAGTGTAACGCCAGGTGGTAACACTATTTTATCCAATCGAAAATCTGGTGCAGGTGTCGGATAGGTAAATACGTAATCGGCGGTAACTTGTGGCTGAATCACTTGTGGTGTAATTGCCTCAAAAACAAGGTTTTGTAATAAATCTGGCACATCTATATGCTTATTGGTGAGGCCACCTCGAAACACATTATCAGAATTTGCCATTAGTTCTATATTGATACCTTTCAGGTAGGCATGTGGGATACCCGACGCCTGAAAAATGCCTTCGCCAGGTTGGAGGCGCACCAAGTTGAATAAGTAGATTGAAAAAATACCCCGATCGCAGTGCCCGTGCGGGGTCGCGTATTGCTCAAAGGCCCGAGCGGCCCAAAAGTCGGGGTGGTTTTTGTTATTTGGCGTTTGCAGTGCCAAGCGGCTTTGCAGGGGTTGCAAGAGCTCATCTACCTTTGCTTGCGGCAATTCCATAATGTGTTGATACAAATGGCGAATTTGCTGATTAGCCGTAAATAGCTCCAACAAAGGCTGCCATTCGGGCACTTGCGCTAAGGTGCGGGCAATCTCTTCTTGCTTTTTAAACCCATGCAACAACCAGAAATTACTCAGCGCCACCATAAGTTCGGGTTTGTGATTATCATCTTTATAATTGCGATGGGGCGCTTGCAATGGAATTCCAAGTTCATTTTCACGCAAAAATCCGGCTTCTGCTTGTTGTTTGCTGGGATGCGCTTGAATGGAGAGCATCTGCCGCACGTCCAGCACTTTTAATAAATAAGGAAGCCGCCCCTGGAAGCGCTGGGCGACGCGCGTGCCAAGCAGTGCTGGCGGATCCTGCCGGATGAGTTGGTCTAATGGTATTTTGCGTTGCTCCTGCCATACCAGCGCTGGCGCCGACGGGTGCGCACCTATCCACAATTCTGCGAAGGGCTGCTGAGCCGAATTCGGGATGCTGAGCAACTCCGGGATGTAGTCAAAGCCGCCCCAGTCGTAGTGTTGCACCGTGCCTTCCATTTTCAATATGGCGGGGTGTTGTTCCATTTTGCTATTATTGGTTCAAGTTCAAATAGATGTCGCAAATTTTAAAGATTTATGACATTACAGCCACCATTTTGATCCATTATCAGCCGTTTTATGGGCTGCATGTATGAAAATTCCTTCCTTTTATTGCGGTAATATAGTTTAAATAATGAGACTTCCTATACAATCGGGCAAGCGTTTTTTGCCTGCCAATTGAACAATTTTATGCGTGTAAATGTCTGAACTTCGAACGAATAACCAGAAACACAACACCATTTTTTGTGCGTTACTTTGCAGAATTAGCATACAATGGATCGCAATATGTCGGCTGGCAAAAACAGCCCAATGGACTCAGTGTGCAGGCCGCCATTGAAGCGGCGTGTAGCACCGTTTTGGGCGTACCCATCGAAACGGTAGGCTGCGGGCGCACCGACACGGGCGTACATGCGAGTCGCTATTTTCTGCATTTTGATTATGACGGCATTATCCCGCAAGGTTTTTTGAATCGAGTCAACAGGTTATTGGCGAAAGATATTGTCATTTTTCGCCTGCTGGAGGCCCCGCCGGAAGCGCACGCGCGGTTTGATGCCTGCCAACGTAGCTATACGTATTACCTGACTTTTGTAAAGGATCCCTTTGCCATTCAGACGGTGTACCACTACCCTTACGCTCAACGCCCCGACTTCGACCGGATGCAGGCGGCAGCGCAACTGCTACTCGTTTATCGCGAATTTTATCCGTTTTGTAAGTCCGACCACGATGCCAAAACCCTACACTGCGAACTGTCGCGCTGCGAATGGATAAGCCCCGATGCGCAACGCCTCGAATTCCATATTACCGCCAATCGCTTTCTGCGGGGCATGGTGCGGCTTATAGTGGGCATGTGCCTCCATGTAGGATTGAACAAACTGACCTTAGAGCAAGTCAAAAATGCCCTTGAAACTCAAACGCTGCTACCGATGAGTTGGAGCGTGCCGCCGGAGGGCTTATTTCTTACGGATGTGCAGTATGAATGGATGTAAAAAATGATTGGATATTTATTAAGCCATCATGATATACGGTAAATTTTTATTATCATATTTATTGTTTAATAATTTTTAGTAAACTATAAATCAACATCTTAAAAGAATTTGGCACATTATACCAGTTTTAATAAATAATGACATGCCTTAATTTCTATAATTCTCTGTTTTGCAATACTTTCTGGCATCTAACTTAACTTCTAAATTGGTATTATTTTTAACTGAGAAATAACATGTTAGAACATTCTGAAAACACCACGTCAGCAGAAAATGAGGATTATTATATAGAAAATGGGCTAATGGTGTTCACGGCGAGCTACCTGCGGAAGCGCGGTTACTGCTGTAAAAGTGGCTGCCGGCATTGCCCGTATGGCTTCAAAAAAATTTTAGAAGATCAGGCGGCGGCGGAAGAGGAGGAAGGCTGATATGCTGATGTCGAATAACGTGTTTTCATTTAATTAAACACCTTATTTTCAACAATTTATCACACTACTAAACATCTACTGAACTTTTCGTTCTTCTGGGTACTCAATGCGCGCATGATGAACGGATTTCATGAGTTTTTTAAATTCTTTTTTACAAATTTCCAGTTCGCGGAAAGTAAGTCGGGAGTCCTCCAATTGTCCATTCGCTATTTTGCCGTTAGTAATTTTGTCAATCATATCATTAATCTGGGTTTCGGTAGGATTTTTCAGACTTTTGCAGGCCGCTTCAATAGAGTCCGCTAACATCACGATAGCTTCTTCTTTGCTGCGCGGTTTGGGCCCAGGATAGCGAAATAGGCTTTCGTCCACAGGTTGTTCGGGGTTGATTTCCAAATATTTACGATAAAAATACTCCACGCGCGTGGTGCCGTGATGCGTGCGAATAAAGTCAATCAATATGTTGGGCAGGCGATGCTTTTTAGCTATTTGGACGCCCTCGGTGACATGCTCAATGATGCGTTGCGCACTGTCGAGAAAGGGAATATCATTATGAGGATTGCTACCGCTTTGATTTTCAATAAAATATTCTGGATGAATTGTTTTGCCAAGATCATGATACAGCGCTGCTGTTTTTACTAACAAGGTATCAGCACCTACCCGTCGGGCGGCGGCTTCGGCTAGGTTGCCTACCTGCAAAGAGTGTTGTAGTGTGCCCGGCGCTTTGATAGCGAGTTCGCGCAGTAGGGGGCGATTCATATCGCTCAGTTCCATCAGGGTGATCGGTGAAATGTATCCAAAAAGCCTTTCCAACAAAGGAATGAGTGGATACGCCAGCATGGTTAAAAATACATTAATAAAAATCCAAACATATACACTCCACGTAATCTGACTAAAAGTGCCCTCCTGAATGAGTGACAAGCCCAAAAATGCGACCGCCAGCGTCATGAATAAGTAGATGAGCGAAAGAAAAAAACGTGACCAATTGCGGGTATCAATGTTGCTCAGGACAACGACAATGCCAGCTAACAATTGCAACACCGTGAATTCGTAGCCCAATGACGACAGGAAACTTGCCAATAAGATAATGGTGACATGTGTAAAGAAAGCCAGCTGATTATTATAAAATGTTTTAATGATGATTGGCGCAATACAAAATGGGATCATGTAGGCGCTTAGCGAATCGGCGTTTTCTACTACATATACCAAATAACTATACAGTGTTGGCCAGATAAGTATGAAAATCAGCTCTTTATGCTTTCTAAAAACAGCTGGTGCGAACATCCAAAGGTAAATGGCAAAGATGCCAACGATGAGCAGGGTAAGCAACAAATAGCCTACAAAAACTAAGCGACCAGAGGCCCCGCCCGTGATACGTTGTTCGTATTGTTCTTTAAGCGATATTAATTTTTGGTAGGTTTCATCGGTGATGATGTTGCCGCGCATGACCAGCGTATCGCCTTTGCGTACCATGCCTCGGGTGTCGGGTATTTTGGAGAGGGCATCATCCAGAAAGCGAGCCGTTAGCTCCGCATTGTATCGGACATTGGGCGTGATGGTGTTTTCCAGTAGCGAAAACAAAAATTCGGGCTCTTGCAGGCGACTATAAGGCAGCGAATCGGATATTCTGGCTTTGGCTTTGTCGGTTGTGAGGAAGTATTCGAGGGTTTGCTCTTGAGCTACATTGCCGCGTAAGCAATTGATTACGAAGTCCTTACCTTGATTTTTGTGGGCCGCATTTAATTCGATAATGCCCTGTTCGTAGAGGCGTTCTAAAAATTGGAGGCCATAATTCAGGTACCGATCAGGCGCCGCATTCACTTCCCGAAACTGACTATCGCCTTTCACTAATAGTAGCTGCTGCCGGAAAGCCTCCGCAAAAGATTTCTGCTGGGCTTTTACAATATCAAGATTCATTTCATAATAAGGCGGAAACTCTGATTGCAGCTGAGCCAGCGCTGCTTGCATTTCTTCGTCCGTTTTTTTTACCGCAAAATCGAAGGGGGCAAGTAAGTCATCATAGCGCCAACTTTGACCGCGTTCAAACTGAAAGTGAAATTGTAAGCTATTCGGAAATAATAAACTGATAAAAGTAATAACACCCAGTATTAAAAGATATCGGGTGATATGGGGCAACTGTGATGCAATGGTTTTGGCCTGGCTCATAATGAACAAAGATACATAATTTTATGAAATACCAGGCGGATACTTCTCGGTGTTTTAGGGCCGCGGCCGCCACACCACTTCTGCTACCCCCAAGGCCTGTGCGATAGCGCGCGCCAGCACAAACAAATAGTCCGACAGGCGATTGAGATAGCGTATGATAATCGGCTCTACCGGCTCTGTTTGTGCCAGATGCACGACCAGACGCTCTGCTCGGCGACATACGCAACGGGTAATGTGGCAATAGGATACGGTAGGATGCCCACCGGGCAGAATAAAATTTTTTAAAGGTGGAAGCATGACATTCATGGTGTCCATGGCTTGCTCTAAGCGAATGACATCCGCTTCGTGAATGTCCGGCGTGATCATCTCTTTATCAGGGTCGCTGGCTAAATTGGAGCCTAAGGTGAATAGGCGATCCTGCACTTCTTGCAACTGATGAACCGCCTCCGGAAGGTTGATGCTATCCTGCAGTAGGCCAATCCATGAGTTGAGTTCGTCCACAGTGCCGTAGGCTTCGATGCGCAAATGGCTTTTGGGCAAGCGCTTGCCCCCAAATAAAGAAGTTTCACCCTGATCACCCGTTTTGGTGTATATTTTAGTTGCCATTGTTGTTGATTTGAATGAATAAAAAACCTAATTTACCATTTAATTTCATTTTCAATTCGCGACGACGCATTTATTCATTTCAAAAAACAGATTTTCAACACTTTACAAAATCCAAAATTGGGCTTCTAAAATCGTAAATAGTATCACACCCTTTTCAAAAAATAAAGAAGTATTCATTTTTATTACAATAGACGGAATATCATTGCCGCTCACTGCTCGCCAAATCACTTTTACAATGATATAACATTTGAAATCATAAAAAGGCCAATCAATTTTGATTGAATCGCATAAAAAGCCCCTGGCAAGTGGCCTTGCCGAGATGATGAACGGCTGGTATGCTGTTCTAATGCTGGTGTGTGGCTTCGTGCGCCTGCAAGGTATCACTTTCGATCAGCCCGTCGCGCATGCGCACCACGCGCCGCGCATACTTCGCAATGTCTGGTTCGTGCGTCACTAAGATAATCGTATTGCCTTGTTGGTGCAGCGCGCCCAATATCTGCATGATTTCGATAGACGTTTTGGAGTCCAAGTTTCCGGTTGGTTCATCGGCGAGTATAATCGAAGGGCTGTTGACAAGCGCTCTGGCAATGGCTACTCGCTGGCGCTGCCCGCCCGATAGCTCATTGGGCTTGTGGTCCATACGATCGCCAAGACCTACGGCTTTCAGTACTTCCTCGGCCCGTTCGTGCCGGCGCGTTTTGCTCACGCCTGCATACACTAACGGTAGGGCTACATTCTCTAATGCGGAGAGGCGTGGTAGGAGATTGAAAGTTTGAAAGACAAACCCGATTTCTTTATTCCGAATTTCTGCCAATTCGCTGTCTGTCATGGTACTAACATTGGAGCCATTCAGAAAATATTCGCCGGAGGTAGGCGTATCCAAGCAACCCAGCAGATTCATCAGGGTGGACTTGCCGGAGCCGGAAGGCCCCATTAAGGCGACATACTCGTTCTTGCGAATTTGAAGCGATACCGACTGTAAGGCGTGCACTTGAGTGGTACCCATAATGTAGGTTTTCTTCAGGTCTTTGATGTTAATGATTGGCTCCATAAAGGCTTGATTATAAATAGATTAAGTGCATAATTTTAAGCTAATTTTTCAGGTCTATGACTTTTGGTACGCGAAAATAAACGCCATCCGTATCGGGGGCGTTGCGTAGCGCTTGGTTCGTATCCAACTGGTGGCTGGTGGCATCTTCGCGCAATCCGGTGGATTCTTCGTTAACATATACCAGCGGCGCCACCCCAGTAGTATCTAATTCTTGCAATTTTTCTATCATAGCCAGAATACGGTTCAGATCTTGCCGAAGATGCTGCCTTTCTTCAGCCGACAGCTCCAAGCGCGCCAAATTTTCAAGCCTCGAAATTAGTTGTTCATCCACAGTCATAGCAAATATTTAGATGTTTAACGCTTTTTCATCGTCTAAAATATACCTTGTCGGAAAAAAACATAGCCCCAGATGCAAACTACATCGGGGGCTATCGGCGTCGTTCAGCCAATGGTATCAGGGGTTGGCGCTATCCGTACCGGTAGCATCCGCGTTGCCCTGATGCAGTAGTGCTAAATATTGATCGCGCAATTCATAAAACCGTGGCAATTCTGATGCCGGAAGCGGCTCTGGATTCGGGAAATTGAGTTTTAGGTGATTCACCTGTTCGCCGTTCTTCCAGAATCGGAAGCATACATGGGGCCCAGTAGCCAAGCCCGTAGAGCCAACATAACCGATCGTTTGGCCTTGCCGCACGCGTGTGCCAGCGCGGACGCCCTGAGCAAACTTCTGCATGTGCAGGTACTGCGTTTCGTAGGTTTTATCGTGTTTGAGGCGCACAAAATTGCCATTGCCGCTGGTGTAGGATGCCTGGGTGACCACGCCGTCGCCCACTGCCATGATGGGCGTACCCTCGGGCGCTGCATAATCCGTGCCATAGTGTGGCCGATTGTATTTTAAAATTGGGTGAAAACGATTCAGATTATAATATGATGAAATCCGAGAATATTTGACCGGCGCTTTGAGGAAAGCGCTTTTCATGGGGCGGCCCTCCTGATCATAATAACCTTTATGATCGCCATTATCATAATAAATGGCATAATATTCCTTGTTGCCACTTTTATAATGTGCTGCATGTACCTTGCCAACGCTCGCGGGGGTGCCTTCTACAAAATGCTGATCATACACTAAGCGAAACTGGTCGCCTTTCTGTAGGTGATGAAAATCTATGGACCACTGCAGGGCGTCTTCCATTTTATCTGCTAATTCGTAGCTCATACCGGCATCCGTCATCGCCTGCCAGAGCGAGGATTGTATCTCGCCTGCATCCGCCAGCATTTCGGTGGAGGTTGGGCGTTTGATGCGTTCTACTTTCAGATCCCCTTTTAGGTGGAATATGATATATTCGTAAATATTAGGTTCATAAACTAAATAATCGGGGCGCGTCTCCTGCTCGCGGGTGAGCAAAGTATATGGATTGCCCACGCGCAATTCATTCACATTGAAGATGCCTTTCGTATTTTGTACAATTTGCTGCACTACAGGGTACTCCAATTGTTGCGCCAATAACAAGTCGGCTAAGAATTGCCCAGCCCGAATCTTGTGGTCTTCCACCTGGAAAGTGTCAATAGCGAAACCATAGCGCAGGGTAGGCATTTTTATGGGAAAAGCGCCAAGCTCAATGTTGGTATCTGACTGTACTTGGCTGAGCGAAGCACGTAGGCGCGGCGCGGCGTCGGCATGCAGGTAGAAAAAAGCGCCAAGCGAAGAAGCGCTGATGGCGGCGAGGCCGATGGCAAAGGTTTTGTTGCGTACAATTTGTCCGAGTGCCTTTCTGAGTTGGTTAAACGAGTCTGTCAAATCCACTGCTTTCCTGATTTGTATTAAATGAATCACACTGAAATCATGTAAAAATCGCGGGGTTGCTCCATTGAAATGTATGTGCTTGGAAAAATGCGATTTCAGTGTTTATACCTCTCATTCACGGGATTAGCTCATGGTGTATGCGATTCTTACCTGCGCAAATATAGAATTCGATAGCAAAGTAGCATAACGAATGAGTGTTAAAATTGTTGATGACAGTATATTATGTGCTATGCTTCCAAGTGATCTTGCGTCGGAATAGCTTACAAATGCTCAAAAATTTGGTATTTTTACCGCACAAAAATCAATCTGAAAAATATGAATAAAGTAAACGTCTCTGCTGTAAGCCTATTGATGGTGCTACTTTGGAGTGTGCTGGCTTGCCGCAATGATCGGAATGATGACCTCTTGGAGCAACTTATCGGCCGTTGGGAAATTGAAGAAGCCTATCGGAGTGGGCGCCTGACGGAATCGTTGGCGGAGCTGTATTTTGAATTTTTACCCAATGGCAAACTACTGACCAACATCGCCGGAATGCCAGAGGAAGTCGCCTACGAACTGTCGGGTAAGAAAATTTTGCAGCGCAACGGACAAATAGATGTGGAATATCAGGTGGAAAGTATAGAAGCAGATAACTTGGTGCTAACGACCAATTTGCGCAATTATGGGTTTCGTTTTGTGCTGAGCCGAGCACCAGAAACCGAAACCACCGAACCTTTACAATAGCCGGGGCGATTTGTCTTTGTGTACAAATTAGTAATGGATAAACCGCTTGCTATCATACACATGCGAGTATCTGCGCGATTGGAGCGTTGATTTAAGAAACTGCCAGTCATCTTTTTTTGAATAGGCTTTAAAATTTCGGGCTATGAAAAAAATAACCTTGTTGTTGGTACTCCTTACAAGTAGTTTGGCACTACGCGCCATGGACGCCAGTATTTCCTTTGCTACTTTCCGTAGCGCCCAGTATGCCTATGTGGAAGTATATCTGTATCTGGTGGGGCGTACCGCAACGTTTAGGCCCGTGCAGGATTCGCTCCAACAAGCGGCCGTAGAGGTATTGATTGTATTCACACAACAGGATAATATTGTCAAATTTGACAAATACACCCTACATAGTCCGCTCACAATCAATTGGATAGACTTTCTTGATTTGAAACGCTATGCCTTACCCGAAGGTACATACGAATTGTCGGTACAACTACAGGATGCGCACCAGCCTGATAACATCCGCGAATACACCGCTACGGTAACCCTGCATTTTCCAGAAGAACAGTTGCAGCAATCGGACATTCAGCTCTTGGCGGCTTTCGCCAAAACGGATGTGGGTAATCCTTTTGTGAAAAATGGTTTTTTGTTGGAGCCGTTGCCCCAGCATTTCTATGCCAAAAACGCTTCTACGCTTTCTTTTTATAATGAATTGTACGATGTAGATAAATGGCTGACGGAGGATTTTGTGGTGAGTTATGCTATTCAAAAACAGGAAAATGGCACCTTGCAAACAGTAGCCATTGGCCACAAACGCCTTTCGCCGCAGCGGGTTATACCTTTGCTGATTCAAATGGATATTTCGCAATTAGAATCAGGCAATTACAGCCTCAGTGTGGAGGTGCGCAACCGCGCCAAAGAAGTGCTGAGCCGGAAAACGGTGGCATTTCAGCGCAGCAATCCATACCTCCAACGCTATGAGCCGCTCGACTTAGCCAACGTGGATTTGAGCAAAGAATTTGTGAGTCGCCTCAGCGCCGAGGAATTGCAATTCAACCTACGCGCACTTACGCCTAAGCTACCACCCAACGATGTTGCCTTAGTAGATGCGTATCTCAAGACTAAGAATCTGGAGGCCCAACGCATGTACCTGTTCAGCTTTTGGTCGCAGCAACGTCCTAATCAGCCAGAAGCTGCTTTCTTGCGATACAATGAAGTAGCGCGTGCTGTGGACACCAAATTTCATTCGGGTTTTCGATACGGATTTGAAACCGATCGTGGCTATATCTTCTTGAAATATGGCGCTCCTGACGATATTGATTTTCGAGAGGACGAACCAAGCGCGCCGCCATACGAAATATGGTCATACAACGAGTTTCCGGCCACTAAACAGAATAACGTTCGGTTTATTTTTTATAATCCTTCTCTGGCGCCCGGTGATTTCCAACTATTGCATACCGATGTCATCGGCGAATTGAATAACCCGCAGTGGGAGCTTCAGCTGTATCGAAGTGCCCCCAATGAGATCAATGGTTCACCATTTGACAGTACCAATATGAATGATAATTTTCACCGAAGCGCTCGGCGCATCTTCCGCGACAACTAATGCGCATGGAAACCGTTCGCTTTCGACCGCTTGAAATGCTACTCTCGCAGATTATTGTGTACAGCGTCCTCTGGCTGACGCATGAGTACTTGGCTTCCATGCTTAGCCTGACTTTCGGAGCTATCGCTCTATTGATTTTATTGATATCCTTGGTTGTAGAATGGCTTGAACCTTCGCGCGTACCAGCGACGTACTGGCGGTTTATGCTGGCCACCGTGCTCGCCCCCATTGCCGCAGCAGCCATCCATTATCTGGTTACTGGCAGTATTGACTGGCTGCAGCAGTGACGTTTTCAATCAACCTCTCAACCTTTCAACTATCTGTCTTTCAACCTATTACAAACTTTCCCATTCCCCTATCAACCCCTCAACCTTTCAACCCCCTCAACTTCTCCCCAAAAACAAATCATATGTAAAGCAATTACCCAAGTTTTAAAAATACAACACCTGTTATCCAAACGTTCATCATTTAAAACAACATAAGTGTTTGATTATCAAATATTTGATTTGTTTTTGAAGTTCATTTCAGCCCATTCGACTACACCTTTCCGGCGAATCCGCGCCTGATTTTTGGTGATTTGCCACATTCTTTGTTTCTTGCCTTACACAAAATCAACCAAAACGACAACAACCAGCTATGTTGCACCGAGTTCCCATGTCATTTGCCCTGTGTTTGTGGGCATTTCTGGCGTTTGCCCAATCGGAAATGGACACCATTGCACCTGCGGAAACAATCATCCCGGATGTAGCATGGAGTGATTATACGTTGTCTGCTGCCAATGGCGTGCTGATCTTTAAAGCGCTAATACTCGACGGTAAAGCGCGCCTGCAAGTCAATGGCGAGGCCCAAGAAGTATTGTTTGAAAAGGGCGAAGCTCAACTGGCTACTGGCGCCGATGCCAAGGGCCAGCTGCTGCTGCTTACCACTGCTGATGAGCAGAATCGGTTGTACCATATTGCCCGACGCAGCAATGGTACTTATCGGGTGCAGCATATTCCGCTCTGGCTATCTTTACTGCCACCTTTGGTTGCCATTGCGCTAGCTTTGATTTTTAAAGAAGTCATTATTTCGCTTTTCACAGGCATTTGGGTAGGCGCATTCATAGCTGGTGGCATGCGCTTAGAATCACTCTATTACTTTGTGCAGAGCCTGCTGGAAGTCGTTCAGAAATATGTTGTAAAAGCCTTATACGATTCGGGACACTTAGCCATTATTGTATTCTCCTTGCTCATTGGTGGCATGGTTGCCATCATCTCCCGCAATGGCGGCATGGCGGGCATCGTATTAGCGCTCTCGAAATATGCTCGGAGCGCTCGGAGTACGCAATTCATTACCTGGTTGTTGGGGGTAGCCATTTTTTTTGATGATTATGCCAATACGCTTATCGTAGGTAATACCATGCGGGCCGCTACGGATCGCTTTCGCATTTCGCGTGAAAAGCTCGCTTACATTGTAGATAGCACGGCGGCCCCGGTAGCAGCTATTGCTTTCATCACAACGTGGATTGGCGCCGAGTTGGGCTATATTGACGATGGCATCCAATCACTCGAAGGGTTTAATGCGGGGCTAACGCCTTACGCCATTTTCATCAGTTCGCTCAAATATTCTTTCTATCCTGTGTTGACTTTGTTATTCATGCTGATGCTCATTTATACCCGCCGCGATTTTGGGCCCATGTACAAGGCAGAGCATCGTGCGCGTACGACAGGCAAGGTTTCGGGTAAGATCGGCGACGACTCGGTAAGTTCGCATATAGAAGAATTGCAGCCAGTAAAGGGCGCCCCTTTAAAATGGTACAACGCATTTTTCCCTGTGTTGGCGGTGATTATTATGACCGTATTCGGATTGCTCGACACCGGCTTTGCCGCTATTTGGTCAGAACTGTCGGATGAAGGTTTGGCGCCTGTTTCGCAAAGTTGGGGGCAGGTATGGGGTGCTATGGGACCTTTATTCGAGGGTAATGCTCCTTCCTTTTTTATGAAAATAGGAAAAGTGATTGGCACAGCTGATTCTTACGTAGCATTGTTGTGGGCGTCCTTGTCTGGAGTGATACTCGCCATCGTGCTTACGCTTGTAGGGCGCATCATGAGTTTGGCGGACACGATTGACACAATGTCCATGGGATTTAAGACCATGCTACCGGCCCTTATGATTCTTACCTTGGCTTGGTCCTTAGCGCTTACTACCGAAGAGTTGCATACGGCCACGTTCTTGACGGCAAGCCTCAAAAATAGCCTCAATCCTTATTGGATGCCAGTCATTACATTTGTATTAGCTGCGCTCATTTCTTTTTCAACGGGTTCCAGTTGGAGTACCATGGCTATTCTGTACCCAATTGCCATTCCAACTACCTGGGCCATTTGTCAGGCGCAAGGCGTAGAAGGCACAGAATTGTTATTCAATGTTATTGCTGTGGTGCTGGCAGCTTCGGTGCTGGGCGACCATTGTTCTCCGATTTCTGACACTACTATTCTAAGCTCCTTGGCTTCCGATTGCAACCATATTGACCATGTGCGCACGCAGTTGCCTTATGCGCTTACAGTAGGCGCAGTGAGCTTGGTGGCCGGCGGGGTGTCCACGCTGCTTGGCGGCGGCTGGGGCATTAGTTTGCTACTCTTGCTGGCGAGTGCGGTGCTGCTTTTCTTGATGATCGTGCGTTTTGGAAAACGAATAGAAGAAAGCAGCAGCCAACCAGATGGTAATGGAGGCGTTTCTGTTTGAAATTAGGTACTGGGTCAAATAAGGGTGGACATGATTTTGTAAATCTTTGAGATTTGCGAAATCTGAACAAAAAACAACCGTTTTGACCCACTAAGCAATTATGCCAATTTAAAAACGACTTATTCTTATTAAAACACATTGATTTTCAATGAATTATCAGCAAATTGGCACATTAAATAATTAACACATCAACAATTAATACCTGTTTAAAAAATAAAAGCGTATTCATTTTTCACAATAGACGGATTATCATCCCCGATCATTTTTAAAATGGTACAATTAGCAACGCTATCGCCGCTAAGCAACTATCAAATGAGCTGCCGAATGCAGAAATACTACGGTTTTCGCTATATCTGTGTATAGAATTCGATCCTGTTCCAACTTTGTTACATCCTGCCGATAGGCTTGTACAAGCGCCTCCAGCATATCGGAAGACCGCTCGGGTCTGCGCCATTCTAATGCCTGTGCAGCACACATCCATTCGATGGCCAGCAGGCGTTCCAGATTTTGCCCTACCCGATAACACTTGGTAGCAGCATTGGCAGCCATGCTCACATGATCTTCCTGACCATTGCTCGATACAATGGAATCCACGGAGGCAGGCGTACAAAGTTGCTTATTTTGGCTTACGATGGCCGCAGCGGTGTATTGCGGAATCATCATACCAGAGTGCATACCCGGATGCGGTGTAAGAAATGGCGGCAGCCCGCGGACGCCGGAAAGCAACTGATAGGTGCGTCGCTCAGCAATGCTGCCCAATTCGGCCAAGGCAATAGCCAAGTAATCTAACCCTAATGCCAAGGGTTGCGCATGAAAATTGCCCCCTGAAAGAATAGCATCCTCGGCGGGAAAGATATTCGGATTATCCGTTACAGCGTTCAGTTCTGTCAAAACAATTTGCTCTACGTGCTGCAATGCGTCCATGGTAGCGCCATGCACCTGTGGCACGCACCGGAAGGCGTAGGGGTCTTGCACCTGCGCTTTAGGTTTTGCCGCTAAGGCACTTCCGGCGCGCCAGGTACGTACGGCCGCAGCGCTATGCACCTGCCCAGCGTGTGGTCGCAATTGTTGCAACTTCGCATCGAAGGGGGATTCGTGACAATCAAAAGCCTCCAACGACAGTGCAGCGCAACAGTTGGATAGTGCGTATAGCCGACGGGCTTCTACCACACACCATGCCGCGTAAGCCGCCGAAAATTGTGTGCCATTAAGTAGTGCTAGGGCTTCTTTTGCTTGAAATGGTAGCGGCGTTATGCCTGCAGTAGCCAGTGCCTCGGCAGCTGGTCGTGGTAGCCCCTGATGCCAGACTTCGCCCAGCCCCACCACGGGCAGACTTAAATGCGCCAGTGGTACCAGATCGCCAGAAGCACCCAAGGAACCCAATTGATATACTACCGGCAGCAAATTGGCATTGTACAATGCAATCAACTGCTCCACCAATGCTACCCGCACCCCCGAATAGCCGTAGCTCAGGCTTTGAATCTTCAAAAATAGCATCAGGCGCACGATGTCCGTAGGCACCACATCGCCCATACCGCAAGCGTGCGATTGCACGAGGTTGAGCTGTAGCTGCTCAATTTCTGATTTAGAAATCTGAATATCGCACAGCGCGCCAAAGCCTGTATTGATTCCATAAAAAAGCGCGTCGCTATGCGCTAAGCGTTGCTCCAGATACGTGCGACAAGTAGCGACCTGCTCGCGGCTACCCACCGAAAGCTGCAATGTCAGTTCATCTGCTAATACGGCTTTTATCACCTCCAATGTCACCGGATCGTTGCTAATGTAATGTGTTTGTTTCATGTATCATACTGGTTAGTAATGGTCAGGATGCAATAGGCGAATTTAGAAATCCCAACGTAAACCGACACTAAAAATCATACCGCGTAGTTAAATTTGTATCATAGCTGGTTAAACATACGTTAAACGTTCATCAAATTAATGAATACCTATTCGTGTTTAAAATGTTGAAAATCAAATTTTTAAGCGTTTAAATAAATGAATTTAACACTTTTTTTACCATGTGACCACTCGAACCGCCCCCCGTCCAAAAAGTGTATAAAAAGCGATAAAGTCTTAACTTTGAGATCTATTTAGCCAAACAAAAACCTGGATCATTATGAAATCTACAATCATCAAAAGTACCTTAGTTACGATTATGCTGGCAGGCTTTTTCGCATTTACTGCTCAAGCGCAGCGCATCGCTTTTGTGGATGTGAATAGAATTCTGGAGAGCGTAGCCGATTATGAGAAAGCACAGAGTGAACTGGAACGCGCCTCTTCCAAGTGGCGGCAGGATATTGCGCAGGAATACGATAAAATCAAGGGTATGTACAACCGTTATCAGGCGGAGCAAGTCCTTTTAAGTGATGATGCGCGCCGTAAGCGGGAAGAGGAGATTATGGCAAAAGAAAAAGAAGTGCGTGACCTGCAACGCGACAAATTCGGGCCCGAAGGCGAGCTGTTCAGAATGCGGCAAGAATTGGTGCGCCCCATTCAGGATAAAATCTATGCCACCATTGAGGCGTATGCCAAAGACCGAGGCTACGATTTCATTTTCGACCGTTCGGGCAATGCTGGCATTATTTTTTCCAATCCGGCTTACGATAAAACGGATGATGTGCTGCAGCGCTTAAAGTAAGGTTCGGATGTTTTCTCTACATGCCGCCAGACAATAGTACCGGCAAAAACAGGCAATCCCGGTGAAAAAGATGTATCTTTGCCGCCGTTTGAAGCATAACAAACATTCTATTACAAAACGACGCAAAAAATGAGAACTGCATTGAGAATCACGAGCTTCCTGGCCGTACTATTACTAGCAAATACAGCGGTATTCGCCCAGAAATTCGGCTATATCAACTCCGCCGCTGTACTGGCTGATATGCCTGAGGTAAGACAAGCCGACGCTAATCTGGAAGCACTGCAAAAACAGTTGCAAAAGAAAGGACAAACTATGGTGGAAGAATTTCAGCGCCAATACGCTGAGGTACAGCAGAAAATGGAACGCGGCGAACTATCGCCCAAGCAACAGGAAGAAGAAGGCCGCAAACTTGAAGCGAAGCAGCAGGAACTGCAAAAATTTGAACAGGAAATGTACAATCAGGTACAAACCAAACGCAACAACGAGATGGGGCCCATCCTCGAAAAGGTGAATCAAGCCATCCAAGAAGTAGCCAAAGAGGGCGGCTTCCAATTCATCTTCGACGAAGGCGTACTGCTGTTCAAAGACCCTACGCTCGACATCACCGCTCAGGTGAAAGCGCGTCTGGGCATTCAGTAAGTACGGGTAATTATTAAAACGAACAAGGCACGGAGGAATCTGTATGCTTCAGACTCCTCCGTATCTGTTTGTTTAGGTGATAGGTGCTGGGTGATAGGTGATAGGACGTTAGACCCCCTCAATCCTTCAACCTTCTCAACCCTTCATCCCTTCAACCTCTCAACCTCCTCACCTCCTTCCTCCTTGAAATGATCAGCAAATCGAAAACTGCACGTATTTAATGGTTTTACCAGCTGCCAAGTGCAGTTCTTCGTAGTATGTTTTTTGCTCAAGCTCCGCCAAAGGCAGCCGCTGGGCATAAATGTCATCGTGATGATAAAGCAATTGCGTGCGCGGGTCGTTGGCGATGGTTTCGAGGGTAAACTCGTACAAGTTTGGCTCGTCCGTTTTCAGGTGCACCAATCCATCGGGTTGCAGTATTTTACGATACTGTTCTAAGAAGAAGTCCGAAGTCAGGCGACGATTGACTTTACTATTGCGCAAAAAAGGGTCAGGGAAAGTGATCCAGATTTCATGGATTTCATTAGGCGCAAAAAAATAGGCAATTTGCTCAATGCGTGTACGCAGGAAGGCAGTATTAGTCAAGCCCTCCTGCAAGGCCATGCGAGCGCCTTTCCAGATGCGGGCGCCCTTTATATCCACCCCAATAAAATTGCGCATTGGGTAGCGACGTGCCAATCCGAGGGTGTACTCGCCGCGGCCGCAAGCTAATTCGAGCGTAATCGGATTGGCATTATGAAAATGCTGTGCAGCCCATTGCCCTTTTAGTTCCACAGGTTGACCCGCAGCGCCGGTCAATGCGGGCTGCCGCGCATCGAAGTTTTCATAGACATTTGGAAAATCCAGCATCGCGGCGAACTTCTCCAACTTGCTTCGTTTGCTCATATAACGGAACATATATTGATCAAAGCCCCAAAAATCGGTAAAATTGTGAGAAATGACAGCGTTTTGTTGAGAAGTACAGTTGTTCAAGATTCTACCCGACGCTTACGCAATTCAGCATCAATCATTTCGCCTACTGCATCAAGGTGACCTTTCCCCTTAAAAAAACGGCGCATGAAAAGTAGTCCAGCAAAAAAGCATACAAAAGAGAGCGGAAACAGCGCTAAGCAGAGCAACGCCACCCGCGTCCAGCCAAGCCATTGAAAGCCTGCCCAACCGACAATCCACAAGGGCGACCAAGCTACGATGCGCAGCAATAGCCGCTGCAACTGCCCGAAGAGCTGGTGCTTTACTTCCCATTGCCCTTTAAGGCGGATGAGCTGCGCCGTGCTAAAGTATTCTGCGCCAGTGGTTTCAAGGTACGACAGGTCATCCGATGCCGCCTTTTCAAGATGTTGTAGAATATTGCTGGCATTGCGTGGCAACATAAGCGTAGTTAATTATCTTTTCAAAAGATAACTACAACAGCTCAATTTTGTTGCGACCGAGGCGTAGTTGTCCTTCTTTTTCCAATTGTTTCAACAGTCGGGAAATAGCTTCGCGCGAGGCGTTAAGATCGTAGGCAATATCTTGGTGGGTAACGTGCAATTCGGAAGCGCCGGTCACCTCTGCCTTCTTGCGCAGGTAGCGCAGCAGGCGCTCGTCGAGCTTTTGAAAGGCAATACTTTCAATGGTTTTCACTAATTCGAGCATACGATTGTCATAGGAAAGCATCACAAAATTTTTCCAACTTTGGTAGCGGGTCATCCACTCATCCATGTATTTCACCGGTATGCCAATGAGCAGCGTATCCTCTTCCGCTACCGTGCGAATCTCGCTTTTTTTATTCATCATACAACAGGAAAACGACATGGTGCAAGCCTCGCCGGGTTGCAAAAAGTAGAGGAAAAGTTCGCCGCCGTCTTCGCCTTCGCGGATCACCTTCACGCTCCCTTCCACTAGCAGCGGCACTAGCCGGATATAGCTACCAAAATCCATAATGGTTTCGCCGGCTTTGAAAAAAAAGAGCTTACTGACCTGCAATATTTCTTCTTGAAGCCCTTTTTCGGCTAACTGCGCATAGTACTTGCGCAGGAGTTCGAGCATTTCTGTAGCAGAAGAACTTTGAGCAATCATCGAGCATACCACATTTTTAATCAACAGATGTTATGCCAGCCTCCTTGGGCGGATTATAGTGCACGTTGATGTTAATCCAAATCGAACGCGCTAATCTAAAAATATACACAAAGAATACAATACATACCGCAATGAGTGTCAGAAAAGAAGCATTGATACTCCACCCGAGTACCCAGTGCAGCAGCGCCACAAAACCAATACAGAACCAACCCATGAAAATATAAGAAATGAACATCGCGCCATAATAAAAGCCCGGTTCAGGCATAAAGTCTTGCCCGCAATGCGCGCATTTGTCTTTCATATCAAATGGGCGGCTGAAGGAAAACGTAGTGGCGTGAAACATATCCGTTTCGTGACAACGCGGGCATTTGAACCCAAGAATGCTGTACAATTTACTGCCCTTCGATAAGAGACGCATAGTAGCAATTGTAATTAGTAATGGAATGGCAAATAATGCCTGCCTAAAAAAATGACCGTGTAAAGATACGGCTTAGCGGCGCTTCCTTTTTGTGATGCACATCACATCTGCCAGCGGAAGGCTACATATTGCACTGGCAATTTTCGAGACATTCGATGATGAGCGATACATCGCGCTCCTTGAGCGAGTAGAGCATGCTGCGCCCGTCGCGTTTCACACTCAGGATACCCTTGAGGCGCATATTTTGCAAGTGATGCGACGTGAGCGACTGTTCGCTACCCAGCATTTCGCAGATTTCGGTGACCGACAAGCGCGGATACTGCTCCAACAAGTGCACAATACCCAGCCGCAGCGGGTGCGCCACTGTTTTGAGGATAAAGGCAATGCGTTCGAGTTTGTCCGCTTCTTTTTGATTGATAACGCCTGTTTTTGCTTCCATGAATATTAGTGGTTGTAAAATACTGATTATCAAGAAATTAGCAATCTAATTCACTCTTTTAGCCTGATACCTGATTTCAAAGATAACAAAAACCGCCCACGCGAGCAAGTTTTGTACTTGATACAATGCGCCAAACAGGCAAATGGTTGAGACGCCGGGGCGGATAATGCGCAGTGACCTGCAGGCAGTGACCGGGTGACTCGAACCACCGGTCACTCTCAACGGCGTGAATAACAAAAGTTAGAGAAACCATACAAAAAGGCGCTGAACTGGAAGTGCTGCGAATGGCGGCGTAATTAGAACTAAATTTCACAAAAACGAGTTGCCTTTACATAAATGCTTCCTTATGAAAGGCATTTATTATCTGACAGACAAAAAAACAAGAAGCGTTTTGTTCAAATCGACCTCTCCATATACGGAGAAGTATGGGAAGATTTTATGGATGTCTTGCTCGCTTCCGCTCACCAACATGAAGAAACGATTGATCTGGATGATTTTATAGAAGAACTGAAATCGAATGAATTAGAGCAAATTAATCATAGACTCTACTTTAATTTGGGTGCAGCTTAGGG
>CALMSP010000245.1 GCA_937872405.1 uncultured Saprospiraceae bacterium
TTAAAAAAGATTTTATGCGGGCGGGGCGTTGGGAGCCCCCCGCAAGGGCGGGGGGGGATAAGGTGGGGTGGGTTTTTTGGCGCTTCCCCGCCGATGTGGATCCGCCGGTCGTATCCAAAGCGGATGCAGATGCTTCGCCGATTATGTTTTTGAATGTACAAAGTACCAATCGCTCTTTGCTGGAGCTAAGCGCTACGGCCGAAAACGTATTCAAGGAGCGCCTACAAACCATTGACGGGGTGAGTAGTATTCAAATATGGGGCGAGAAGCGCTACTCTATGCGCCTATGGATAGAGCCTGACCGCCTCGCTGCTTACCAGCTTACACCATTAGATATTCGCAATGCACTACAACGTGAAAACATTGAATTGCCTTCGGGCAGCGTGGAAGGCAATACCACCGAACTCACGGTGCGCACGCGCGGCCGCCTCGACACGCCAGAAGATTTTAACGACCTGATTATCAAGGAAGAACCCGGCAGATTGGTCCGCTTTCGCGATGTGGGCTACGCTGAGCTGGGGCCAGAAAACATGCGCTCCTTGCTGCGCCGCGACGGTATCCCGATGGTAGGTTGCGCCATCATTCCACAGCCTGGCTCTAACCATATCGAAATTGTAGATGAAATCTATCGGCGCTTAGAGCAAATCAAACGCGAACTCCCAGAAGACATGCTTGTACAAGTCGGTTTTGATACAACTAAGTTCATCCGAGCATCTATATCTGAAGTTCAAGAAACCATCTATATCGCCTTTTTTCTGGTAGTGCTCATCATTTTCCTATTCTTACGCGACTGGCGTACTACGATCATTCCGGTAGTGGCAATCCCCATTTCACTCATCGGTTCTTTTTTCATTATGTATGTAGCCGGTTTTAGTATCAATGTACTGACGCTGCTGGGGCTTGTACTTGCTATTGGTTTGGTGGTGGATGACGCCATCGTGGTAGTAGAAAACATCTACACCAAAATAGAAGCTGGAATGAAGCCCTTAGAGGCTGCCCTGAAAGGCGTTCAGGAAATCTTTTTTGCAGTTATTGCTACTACATTAGCGCTCACAGCAGTATTCATGCCGGTCGTATTTTTACAGGGTCTTACAGGGCGCTTGTTCCGCGAATTTGGCGTGGTCATCGCTGGTGCCGTACTCATTTCCTCCTTTGTAGCCCTCACTATGACGGCGATGCTATCTTCCAGATTATTGAAACAAAGGCAGCGCCACAACTGGTTCTATCGGGTCACGGAGCCTTTCTTTACCAGCCTAACCAATGGCTATCGTATGCTGCTGAATGGCTTCATGCGGGTACGTTGGATGGCTTTTGTGCTGATGCTACTGTCTGGGGGCATGATTTACTACTTCGGAAGTCGCTTATCGCAAGAATTAGCACCACTCGAAGACCGCAGCCGGATGCGCGGCAACATTACGGCTCCCGAAGGTGCCACATTTGAGTACATGGATGCTTATATGAATGAACTGGCCGAGGCCGTGCGCAAAGAGGTGCCGGAATTAGAGGGTTTGATTGCTATTACATCGCCAGGCTTCGGGGCGTCTTCCGTCAACTCTGGCAGCATGACCCTATTGCTCAAAGACCCCAGCCAGCGCACCCGCACGCAGCAGGAAATTATGGATGACATGATGCCTAAAATGGCAAAATTCACCGGCGCCAGAGCCTTCCTTTTTCAGGAACCCACTATCGGCGACCGCCGGGCAGGGCTACCCGTGCAATTTGTTATTCAGGCACCCAATTTTGAAAAACTGCGCGAGATATTGCCAAAATTCCTTGAAGAAGCTCGCAAAGACTCCACTTTCAGCATCGTAGATACGGATATTAAATTCAATAAACCGGAAATCCAAATAGATATTGACCGCCAGAAAGCGCGCGATCTGGGGGTATCCATATTGGATGTAGCGCAAACCCTACAATTAGCACTCAGTGGGCAGCGTTTTGGTTATTTTATTATGAGTGGCAAACAGTATCAGATAATCGGGCAGGTGCAACGTGAAAATCGGAATAAACCGGTAGACTTGCGCGCGCTATATGTGCGTAGCAATCGCGGACAGATGGTACAGCTGGATAACTTAGTGACCCTGCAAGAACAAACCACGCCGCCAGCCTTATACCGCTACAATCGCTTTACGGCAGGCACCGTAACGGCAGGCTTAGCCAAAGGCAAAACCATTGGCGACGGCATTGCTGCCATGCGCAGTATTGCTGACCGCGTGCTCGATGAATCGTACTACACCGCGCTCAAAGGTCCATCCAAAGACTATGAGGAAAGCTCTTCGAGTTTGGTCTTTGCCTTTGCCTTGGCACTGATACTCATTTATTTAGTTTTGGCTGCTCAATTTGAAAGTTTCGTGGATCCATTCATCATCATGTTCACGGTACCCTTAGCTTTGGCCGGTGCCGTATTTGCACTTTGGTACTCCAATGAAACGCTCAATATTTTCAGTGAAATTGGCATCATCATGCTCATTGGCTTGGTAGCCAAAAACGGTATCCTCATTGTTGAATTTGCCAATCAGCGCAAGGAAGCTGGTCTGGATCGCATAGAAGCTATTAAGGATGCTGCCGTATCCCGCTTCCGCCCCATTCTAATGACGAGCCTATCCACCATATTGGGCACCTTGCCTATTGCGCTGGCGCTCGGCACTGGTTCGGGTAGTCGCGTATCAATGGGTATTGCCGTTATTGGCGGATTGGTATTCGCTACGCTGCTCACTTTATTTGTTATTCCGGGCATTTATTCTTATCTATCAAGCCGCAAAGCCAACCGGCTGGTAGAATTGCCTAACGCTGAAAAAGTCGAAACCCCAGAAATGGCAGCCATGTAAAGAAAAGCAGGTGGAAATGACTGGCACTGTTTCCTTTCAAAAACAATCATTCATTTCCACTTCCTTCCTGATGTATGTGGGCGATTGCCACATTCCTACCTTAATCCAAAGCGCCTTTCAACTCTAAACAACTGATTATCAATGTGAAATATTTTTTATTTACAAAGATTCCCCATCTTCAATCACTTATTGCTAACTTTGCTGTTCAATATAGCATAACCCCTCCAAACCTGTTAAAAGGACATTCAAGGCTAAAAATCGGATCAATATGGTATTCTTAGATTTTGAGCAACCCTTGGAAAATCTGTACGAACAGCTGGAAAAGATCAAGCAGGTAGGAGCGGAAGGCGAGGTGGATGTGAGCACTATGATCAAAGAGCTGGAAACCAGAATCAAGAACAAGCGCAAAGAAATATATAGCAACCTCAATGGCTGGCAAAAGGTGCAGATTTCGCGCCATCCTGAACGCCCCTATACCCTGTATTATATCAATCAGATGTGCCGCAAATTTGTGGAGCTTCACGGCGACCGATGCGTGAAGGACGATAAGGCCATTGTGGGCGGCTTAGCTAATCTGGATGGAAAAACCGTCATGATTATTGGGCACCAAAAGGGTGTCAATACCAAAATGCGGCAGTACCGCAACTTTGGCATGGCCAACCCCGAAGGCTATCGTAAGGCCCTGCGGCTGATGAAGATGGCAGAGCGCTTTAAAATTCCAGTTGTAACGCTAATTGATACCCCTGGCGCTTTCCCTGGCTTAGAAGCAGAAGAGCGGGGCCAAGCAGAAGCCATTGCGCGCAACCTGTTTGAAATGGCGCAACTGCGCGTACCCATTGTATGTGTCGTGATTGGCGAAGGTGCTTCCGGTGGTGCGCTGGGCATTGGCGTAGGCGACCGCGTGTATATGCTGGAATACACTTGGTATTCGGTGATCTCGCCAGAGTCCTGCTCCTCCATACTGTGGCATAGCTGGGACTACAAAGAACAAGCCGCCGAAGCCCTCAAACTTACAGCTGACGACATGCTCCAGTTCGGTCTTATTGATGGCATTGTAAAAGAACCCGCAGGCGGCGCGCACAGCAACTCAGAAGAAATGGCAAAATTGCTCAAACGCCAACTAAAAAAAGCCGTCACCGAACTACAAGATATGGATCCGGAAGAACGAATCCGGCAACGCATCAATAAATATGCTGAAATGGGCGTTTATGAAGTGGCAAGTGAAACCCTTGGCACCTAAGAGTATGTTTAAAATTCGTTTTTGAAGTCGAAAATGATCCGATTTGGGTTCTCACGAAGCGTTTTTTGAGCTGCATAGCAGCGCTACGGAGCGAGAAAAAGGCAAAGTGAGGTTCCATAGATGAACATTTGCAGACCAAAGTATGAAATTTAAACATGCTCTAAAAACTACATCCGTCCTTACATTCGGCAACAACATTATTATGAGCTTATTGCAACGTATTCAATCCGTTTTTTTTGAACGGTATCTGAACCATCTAAAGAGGCAAAATAGAAATAACAGCAAATCCTTGAGCTTTGATGCCATGCAAACCGTTGGCATCCTTTTTGAAGCTACGAACGTGGATGAGCGTGGTATCGTATTTCAATATGCCGACGAACTACGCTTACGCGGCAAAAAAGTAAAATTGCTTGGCTTTTTTGATAATACGGTGGATGACCCAAATTTTACCTTCCGATATTTCAATCGTAAAAACTTAGATTGGGCGCTGCGCCCCACCGGCGAAAATGTAAAAGAATTCATCGAACAGCCGTTTGATTTGCTCATCACACTCAACCCCGTTTCCAAAGATTATGCCGAATATATCGCTGCCATTTCTAAAGCGCACCTACGGGTGGGCCCCATCACAGAGCGCACCTTTTGTTATGATCTGATGATGGATACTGGTGCCCGACGCGATTTGCGCAACTTTATCCAGCATATGGAATCCGTTTTGGAAAAAACAAATACCCGACATGAAAAAGCAACTCTTTAAGGGTACAGGCGTTGCCCTGATCACACCTTTTCGCAATAGAGCCATTAACTATGACGCCTTAGAGCGTATCATCGAACATGTAATCGAAGGTGGCGTGGACTATATTGTCAGCTTGGGCACTACCGGTGAGGCTATTACACTAAGCGCTGCAGAATGCCGCCAAGTGCTCGATTTTACTATCAAAACCGTAGCTGGGCGCGTACCAATTGTAGCGGGTTATTTTGGTAGCAACTTCACGGAGCGACTTACCGATCATATCCGGCAGTACAATTTTGATGGCGTAGCGGCCATCATGTCAAGTAGTCCTGCTTACAGCAAACCCTCTCAGGAAGGTATCTTCCAGCATTATATGGCTATTGCCGAAGTGTCGCCGGTACCAATTATTATCTACAACGTACCCAGCCGTACCAGTTCCAATGTGCTACCCGAAACGGTACTGCGCTTGGCTCATGCTAATGAAAAATTTGTAGCTGTCAAAGAAGCCTCTGGCGATGTAGTGCAGGCTATGAAAATTTTAAAGAATCGGCCCGAACATCTATTAGTACTTTCCGGCGACGACACGCTTGCCTTGCCCATTATTGCCAGCGGGGGCGACGGCGTTATTTCGGTCATTGCTAATGCTTTTCCGGCTCCATTTTCGGATATGGTACGAGCTGCACTGTGCGACGATTTTGAAACCGCCCGAAGGCTTAATCTTAACCTACTTGATATACATCCTTGGCTCTATACAGAAGGAAATCCACCTGGTATCAAAGCCGCTATGGAGATACTAGGACTTTGTACGAGCGAAGTGCGCATACCGCTTACCCCCGTAAGCGATACGACTCGACATCATCTACAACGGGAAATAGAGCGTGTGCAGGGGTTGGTACACACGTAAGGCAAGCCTTACAAAACAATTAGGTCTGCTAATGCAAACTTGTCATGTTGCAAGGCTATGAGTTGCCATTTCGTCAGAATTTAAATCCAAAAGAAAGCAGCACTTGATTACGCGTTACTTCGTTGGTCGCAGAAGGTTGTGGCGCTTGCGAGGTCAAGTAAGGATAATAAAACTCCCGAAAACTGTGCCGGCGATAACCCAAATCCATGAAAAAAGAGCGTTCACGCAGGCCCAGCCCCAAGCTAAACGATGTGCTGGTAGGGTCGTCCGAGCCAAACGCCGAGCCGTGTATCCCAATCCCTCCCCGAAAACGAAAAACCTCATAAGCCAACTCGCCACCTATGCGCAGATGCGTAGCCGCGCTCAAAGCGCTTTTAATATTGTCGTTCACTTCGCGCTCCGTATCTACAAAGGAGCCAAAATCAAAGCGATTGCGGCTGTAATTCACTTGTTCTAATTCAGCGGAAATAAATCCAACCTTACCGATAATCAATCCTGCGCTGCCAATGAAGCGCCAGGGTGTACGCAAGCGATATTCAAACAACCCGTCGGGCGAGTTGGCACGCTCGCTAAATCGCTGACCATCTTCTGTATATTCATATCCCATAGAGCTGCGATAACTATCGCTTAAGCGGAATGCAGTGGGTGAATGCACCGCCATACCAAGCCGCACTGCCTGATGCGGGCGAACAATGATGCCTGCCTTAAAGTTGATGCCGGTACCAGTAGTAGTAACGTTTTCTGTATATTCAAGACGATTAAAAAATGGAATATCGTCATTAGGATCGGATTCTCGATACACCTTTTCTTCACTAAAATTGACAAACGGAACGCCAATCGTCATGCCAATCAGCACGCGCTCATTGTAATTGCCAGCGAGCGAAAAAGCCAGTTCATTCATCGAACCGCGGCTGGTCACCAATTGATCCTTTTGCACACGCGCATTAGGCGCCAATTCGAAATCCGAATTATAAAAGCCATCATTATTCGCATCATAAATGGCGAAGGCATCAAAAGCCACCCCCGCTTCAAAGTCATCTAACCCGTCGCTATTCGCTAATTCCAGGAACCGATCGGTGATAGAACCTCTGGTGCGTCCGTCAAAAAAGAATTTTTGATTGAAATCCGCAATGCGATTGACTCCGATACCAAAATTAAAAGTCGTCCAATTGCTGTTGCGTGGTTGCCCAGCTACAATAGTGCCAAGGCTAGCGATGTTGAACCCACCCCGCGAATCTTCAAATACTCGGGCATTTTCGTCATCATTTAATCGAGATTGGGTAAGCGTAGGAGACACTGCTGGCGTAAAGATGAATTCTGACTTACGATACCAGCCCAAACCTGCCGGATTGGTACTTAACACCGAAAAATCAGCGCCCAATGCACCCATAGCGCCGCCGGAACCTAAGGCGCGGCCGGTGCTTAATCCAAGATCGAATACGGAATAACGCAGGGCGTCGTTTACGTTTTGAGCGTGCAGTGCCGAGGTCAGAAATAGTAGGAGTAAAAATCCAAATGTGCGATTGTTCATTTGCGTTATTTTTTGGTTCATTAAAAAGTGCTGACCAGCTCTTATCATAGTTTGTAAAAGGATTGGTTCATTTAAAAATTAAAAGCTAACGCCAATAAAAATGGGTGGATGCAAATGATCAGCTTCCACCCATTCGTATGGAAAGAACTTTCCTGACGTTACCTACACACAACGTGATCTTAGTTGCCTCCACGACGAGATGGCGACGACGAAGAGCCGCTGCTGCGTGGGCTGCTACTGCCGCCACTGCTACCGCCACCACTTGGGCTGGAACGCATACTGCCACCGCTGCTACCGCTGCTACGACCCATATCTCTGGATGGCGAACTGCTTCTGTCCATGCTTGGCGAAGAAGATGGGCGGCTGCTGCGCTCATAGCTTTCACTACCTCCGCTGCGGCGCGGTGTTTCGGTAGCGCGGGTACGCGGCGCTTCCCGTGTTGTTTCGTTGCTGCGTGTGCTTTCGCGACGTGGCGTGCTGCGCTCTATGTTGTTCGAGCGTTCTGTATCGCGGCTACGGCGCAAGTTGTCGTCACTATCCTGACGTGGTGCAGCACGGCGATTATCATCGCGATTGATGTCTTGTCGTTCTGTATGTGCCCGATCACGTCCACCTACTTCGCGCTCTGGAGTGGCAGGATTTGCTGGGCTTACACGCCCTGTGCTTCCAGGGATATTCACCCCATCGGTTGTCTGACGCGGTGTGTTGGTTACATTGCGCGGGGCTTCCCTGCGGATTTCCCGATCGTTGAGGCGTGGCGTGCGCGTGGTGCCCGTTGTACGGGGCCCATATACAACTGGGTTGTTGCGAATATCATTCACGGTATTGTAAACGTAGCCGCTCCCCCAAGTGGGTGGGCAATAAAAGCCACCGCCAAAACCACCGCCGAAGAAGTAATTATTCACTACGCCCGGTCCGTACCACGAGTTCATGCCCCACCAAGGATCCCAAGCACCCCAGCGATTCCAACGATTCCAAGAATTCCAGCCCCCCCACGGGTTACCCCAAGCATTCCACCCCCAGGCAGGCCCAAAACCAATGCCTACATTCCAACGGTTCCAGCGGTTCCAACGATTCCAACCAAAAGGCGAGAAAAAACTATCGTAGATAAGTACCGTAGCACCCGGTTGAAAAAATGGATCATAGTAGAACATATCTACATAGATCGGGTCGAAATAACTAAAACCATAGTATGGGCGGTGGAAACGCCGAATCCGCGAGGTATAGTAGAAGTCGTAGTCGTCTTCGTAGCTATAATAATCATCATCATAAAAATCCTCATTGTTGCGGCGATAGTCATTCTCCCGATAAGCATTATTATCGGTATAAGAATAAACATTCCGCTGAGAATTGGTAGCATTGTTGCTTCGCTTGTCCGACTGATACCCATAGAAGAACCCTCTGTCCTTAGCCGGGTCGTAGTACAGGTCGTCGTACTGCTGCGCCATCAGGTTGCCTGATAGCATCAGTAGCGTCAGCAATGTCAGGAACATATAATTTTTCATAATCCGAAATTTTTGTCGTAATTACCATATTACTCTTACTCCTTGCAACACCGAATTTATTACTTTTGTGCCGATTTTTCTGTTAAAACGGATTTAAAATTCATTTTTTGTCTGTTAAAAACGTTTAAAACAACATTTTAACACTTGTTAAAACATTTTGTAACGTAACATGGTTGCCTTTCAACCTATTTACAAAGCACCCAACATCCCATTCAACTATTGAACTATTGAACCATTCAACCCTAACATATGGCAAAGGAAATTACGAGCAGAAGCGAAGATTATGCACAGTGGTATATTGATATTGTAAAAAAAGCCCAATTGGCTGAGAACTCCGCCGTGCGCGGCTGCATGGTCATCAAGCCACATGGCTTCGCTATTTGGGAAAACATACGCGACCAAATGGATCGGATGTTTAAGGAAACTGGGCATCAAAATGCTTATTTTCCTTTGTTTGTGCCAAAGAGCCTGTTTGAGGCCGAAGAAAAAAACGCGGAAGGCTTCGCCAAGGAATGTGCCATTGTAACGCATTATCGCCTCAAAAACGATCCAGATCATCCGGGCAAACTCATCGTGGATCCTGCCGCTAAGTTAGAAGAAGAACTTGTGGTGCGTCCTACATCCGAAGCGATTATTTGGAATACCTACCGCGACTGGATTCAGTCGTACCGCGACCTACCGTTGCTCCTCAACCAGTGGGCCAACGTCGTGCGTTGGGAAATGCGTACCCGTTTGTTTCTGCGCACCGCCGAATTCCTCTGGCAGGAAGGGCACACGGCCCATGCTACGGCCGAAGAAGCCGTAGCGGAGGCCCGCCAGATGCTCGATGTCTATGCCCAATTCGCCGAAGAATGGATGGCAATGCCCGTAATTAAAGGCGCGAAGACCGCCAACGAGCGTTTTGCCGGTGCCGAAGACACCTATTGCATTGAAGCGCTTATGCAAGACGGCAAAGCACTTCAGGCGGGTACATCTCACTTCCTCGGACAGAACTTTTCCAAGGCCTTCGATGTAAAATTTTTGAATGAAAACAACCAGCAGGAGTATGTCTGGGCGACTTCCTGGGGTACTTCCACCCGTCTGATTGGCGGGCTGATCATGACCCATTCTGATGACGACGGGCTGGTGCTACCGCCACGCTTAGCGCCTGTGCAGGTTATCATTGTACCCATTCCAAAACCCTCCGAAGCCCTTAGCGAAGCGGCTGAAAAAATCATGCGCGCCCTACGTGCCAAAGGCATCCGCGTCAAATACGATACCGATATGAAAAATCGGCCGGGCTTCAAATTCGCCGAGCATGAAATGCGCGGTACGCCTGTGCGGCTGGGCTTGGGCGAACGCGACCTTCTCGCTAATCAGGTAGAAGTAGCACGCCGCGACACGAAAGAAAAAACCAACGTATCCTTGGATGGTATTGCCGACTATGTAGAAACATTATTGGAAACTATTCAGCAAAATCTCTTCAATCGCGCACGCACGTATCGCGATAGCCACACCACACCCGCTGATACATTCGAAGAGTTTCAGCACATTTTGGACAACAAAGGGGGCTTTGTGCTGGCGCATTGGGATGGTGACGGCGCCACTGAAGAGAAAATCAAGGAACTAACGAAAGCCACCATCCGGTGCATCCCCTTTGACGGAGAAAAGGAGCCGGGTAAATGCATACTCACAGGCAACCCTTCTGCACAGCGCGTACTATTCGCCCGTGCCTACTGATGCCTCAGCCCTTTTGCAACATTAGATGCTTGCCCAGGGAACTCTTTTTCACTCCAAAAAAAGAGTTCCCTGCTTGGCTTCTGGGAGTAGCCGAAAAGAACGCCGATGATGCGGCGTAGCTCCATGGCGCGCAATCGCTTTTCGATGAGCCACAGTAGGATACCCCTTATTATTTTGCCAATCATAATTGGGGTATTCAGCAGCAATTTGCACCATATAGTCGTCGCGATAGGTTTTAGCAAGAATCGAAGCCGCAGCAATAGACGCATACTTGCTGTCTCCTTTTATAATACAATGAAATGGCACGTTGCGATAAGGTCGAAAGCGATTGCCATCAATGAGCAACAAATTGGGGCGCACCGAAAGCTCATCCAAAGCGCGATGCATCGCCAAAAAAGAAGCCTGGAGAATATTGATCTGATCAATTTCAGCCGCCGATACTGCAACCACCGCCCAACTCAGCGCTGTGGCTTCTATCCAAGCACGGGCTTCAAGGCGCTGCGCAGCCTGCAACTGCTTTGAATCGCGCAGCAAAGCATGTGCCGATGCCGGTGACAAAATAACAGCCGCAGCAAAAACTGGCCCCGCCAGGCACCCCCGGCCGGCTTCATCGCAACCCGCCTCAATGGCATATTGGTCGAAAAATGGCAGCAGCATTGCAAAAATAATTGATTGTAAAACCGAAAAATAGGAATTTATCCGCGTTTCTAAACAAGCAAAACAATTTGCCTTGCTCAAGCATTCTGTGAAAAGGCATTTTTATATCCAATGAATGGGGATAATCCATTTTATTACAGGTTATTAAATTTATAATTCGCTCATTATTAGAGTGTTAAAACAAAAACGACCCTAACCAACTGACCACAACTAAAAGAAAGCTATTGTAAAAAACTTCTACGTATGAATCGAGGGCATGGTTTGTTAGCAATTATTTTGCTGTTCACGCTCGTGGCATCCGCACAAACCTTTACCATAAAAGGGCGCGTGTTGGATGCTGACACCAAAGAGGGCTTGCCTTTTTGCAATGTGTATTTCCAAGGTACGACTATCGGTGTAGCAACCGACCTTAATGGCTACTACGAAATTGTAGCCAAAACGCCTTTCGATACGCTGTCGGCCTCTGCATTAGGCTACCAGACGCTCCGCAAGGCCCTACGCCCCGATACGCTCCAAATAGTAGATTTTTTCTTGGCTTCTGCCAATTTTGACCTCGCCGAAGTCGTTGTGCTCGCTGGCGAAAACCCGGCCCATGCGGTGGTGCGCGGCATCATTAAAAATAAGGCCCGCAATCGCCTCGAATCGCTGGAGGCTTATCAATGCGAAAGCTATGCTAAAGTGGAGTTAGACCTCGAAAATATTGATGAAAAGCTGCGCCGTAGCAAGCTCTTGAAGCCCTTTGAATTTGTATTTGAAAACATGGATAGCACCTCCGACGAAAAGCCCTTTTTGCCAATCTATATCAATGAAGCCATAGCGGACATTTACTACCTAAAATCAGCGGGTAAATTAAAAACACTGCTGCGTGCACAGCGTACCTCCGGCACAGATAATGAAACGATTATCGAATATATCAAGAAAATCCACGCGCCATTTAGTATTTATGATAACTGGATTTATGTGTTGGAAAAAGGATTTGCCAGCCCTTTTGCTGACGGCGCTTTGAACTATTATGAATATTATATCATAGATAGCGCTTATGTAAATGGATATTGGAGCTATCAGCTAAAATTCAAACCCAAAAGACGCCAAGAAGCTACATTTTACGGAGATTTTTGGGTAGCCGATTCTACTTTTGCCATTCACCGAGTGAATATGCGCATGAGTCCTGAAGTTAATATTAATCTTGTTAATAGAATTATTATTTACCAAGAATTCGAACCCAATGCTGCGCGCCGGTGGCTGCCAGTGCTACAAAAAATGATCGTTGACTTCTCGCCAGGAAAGGACACACCCGGTATGATCGGACGGCGCACTGAAACATTCAAACAGTTCATAATCAATCATGAAAACATTAAAAATGTTTATAATAAAAGTGACCCAGCCTTCTATCGCCAGCAAGAATTGGAGCGCGACGACGCATTCTGGGAGCAAGCGCGCCATGTACCGCTCACCCCTACCGAATCAGCGGTGTATAGTATGGTGGACAGCATTAAAAATGTGCCTCTTTATAAAACTTACACACGCATCGCCGATATTGTTTTGAATGGCTACTTCATCACTGGCTCCTGGGAACTTGGGCCCTACGGCTCTCTGTATAGTATCAATCCGGTGGAGCAGCACCGCTTTCGCATAGGTGCACGTACCAGCACCAACTTCAGCAAAGAGCTACGACTGGGCGCGTATATCGCCTATGGGCTTCAGGATGAAGAGTTTAAATATGGCGCTGATTTTGTATGGATTCGTAGCCGTTATCCTCGAAAAGTGATTGGGGGTGCTTACAAGAACGACATTAGCATCAATAGCGAAAGCAGTGAAGACTTCGTAGAAAGCGATTTTTTTTCCGGTACGCTGCGGCGCAATGTTCCTTGGAAACTCATCCGCGTGGAAGAAGGCAAGCTCTACTATGAGCGCTACTGGAAAAATGGCTTTTCAAATAGGATCACCCTACTCCATCGCAATATGGACCCCTACGATGGGCTGGAGCGGGTGGGTTTCCCCTACGCTTACTTGCGCGATACCGAAATGCCCTGGCAAATTGATAGCACGATCTCGACCACCGAAATGATCTTCAAAACCCGTTTCGTCTTTGATGAAACCTTAATTGACGGTACGTTCGACCGCACCAGCGTGGGTACCAAGCACCCCATCATAGAACTACAGTACGCACTGGGTATCAATGGATTTCTCAATGGCGACTACAATTATCACCGTATATCGCTGAGCTATCGGCACTACGTCAACATCAATCCTATTGGCTGGCTATCCTATCGCTTTAAGGCGGGCAAAGTATTTGGTACCGTACCTTTCCTCCTTTTGGAGGTGCACCCTGGCAATGAGGGGTTCTTTATGGCGCGTGGCATTTTCAATACAATGAATCGCTACGAATTCGCCAGCGACACTTATGCCCAATTGGTGCTCGAGCATCACTGGGATGGCTTCTTTTTTAATAAAGTTCCGCTGTTGCGTAAGCTAAAATGGCGCGAAGTGATGACGTTCAAAGCCGTGAGCGGCTCTATATCTGACAGCAACTTGCAAGCGAATCAACTGAATTTTTTCAACCCCGACGAAACTACCATTTATAATGGTTTTCGAGCACCCGACCGACAGCCCTATATGGAAGCGGGCATTGGTATTGAAAATATCTTTAAAGTGATTCGGTTGGACGCACTCTGGCGACTCAATTATTTAGATAACCCGCAGGCCACGCGCTTCACGATGGTTGGTGGTTTGTACTTCTTTTTTTAAAAGCAGCCTCTTGTTGAAGGATGATCAATATGCTAATTTTAGTTACGCAATATCATGTTTTAAACAATTGATAATCAAACTTTTACAAAAAAATCAATCTCCCCATCAGTGCCCCCTTCATCAATAAGCCATTTTATCCAACTTCTTACGCCATGCTTCAAAGGCTTGAATCGCCTCCGATGCCAACACTTGCTCCATAGGTACAAAACGCTCAGGCAATGGCAGGCTCACCTCGCGGTAAATCCAATCGTCGTCAAAATCAATAGCTGCAGCATCTGCACGGGTGTTTCCATAAACAATCCGACGGATGCGCGCCCAATAAATGGCTGCCAGACACATGGGGCAAGGTTCGCAAGAGGTATAAATGACACAATTTTCTAAGCTGAAGTGCTCGATTTGCCGACAGGCATCGCGGATAGCGTTGATCTCGGCGTGCGCCGTGGGGTCGTGGAGACTGGTCACCTGATTGTAACCGCGCCCAATAATCACCTGATCTTTCACAATCACCGCCCCAAAGGGGCCACCGGCGTTCTTGTTCATTCCTTCTTGCGACAAGCGGATGGTTTCTCGCATAAAATAGGCATCATTCATAGCCCTATATCATTATACCATGCTAAAAGTAATAAATTAATTCTTAATAGTTGATAATCAGCAAGTTGCAAGCAAGCGTATTATTACATATCTTCCATGCTACTATTAAATTCATCCATACGTTGCATAATATCGGGGCAGGCTTTGCGCAATGCAGGTTCCAGTTCTGCCTCTCGGTCGGCTAAGTCGCCATATTTTTCCGTAATTTTATTCGCGCAAGCCTCACTTTCCGCAGCAAGGGCTTCCAATTCTTCCAGCACAGTCACAATTTGGTCTTCATCTGCGCCTTCCATTTGAGCACCCATGCGCTCATATACCTCAATCATTGGGCGCAAGCAGATGCAAAGTTCTTTAGCCAATTCATCGGTTTTGTTTTTCGGCTGGCAGGAAGCCAAGGATATAAAACCGGCAATTATTACAATAGAATGAATTTTCATGCAGTTGAGTATTAATATTGGTTTTTAATTATTTACTTTATTAAATTTTATATAAAATTTCTTGTGCCTTGTTAGAAAGCAAAGCCTTAAAAATAGGTGTAAAAAACGGAACGCCCAAATTAAGCATCCATTTTACAATAAAAATGGCGCCAGTAGAGCCGGATCGGGGCAAATCTGCAAGTATGACGGGGCTTCGGCGAGGGTCGCCACACCAGGAAAATCACCGCTATGGCCTTGCAAATCAAGTATAATCTGCCAATGTACATGTGGTACCCAGCCGCCATTTTCGTGGCGTGCGCCTATTTCGGCAAAAGGGTACTCTTTTTTTATACGCTGCCCAACTTGCAGATTTTCAAGCGCACTAAGCGCCAAGTGCCCATAGAGCGTCCAGAAGCGATTCCCTTGCAACTCATGCTCCAATATCACGGTCGTGCCATAGTCCAGCGGCTGATTATTAAAAGCCAAGCTGTGCACCTGCCCGTCGAGTGGCGCATACACCGGTGCGCCTGCCTCCAGCCAAAGATCCACCCCCAGATGTATGCAGCGGGGCGGCGTTGTACCGTCATTAAATAGTGGGCTTTGATGATAGAAAATGCGGTGTTCGTTGTAGCCGCCGTATCCGACCTGCGCGCCAGATGCCTGCAGCAAGTGCCGAATGTAGGTTTCCAGGCCCTCGTAAGTAGGCACATCCGTATGGGCAAAGTCTGGGTTATCCACACTCAGCTCCAAACGGAGATAGGCTTCTGTTGGAATGCTGGTGCCCAGCACCGGAAAAGGCGCTGCCTGCTGGAAAGTGTCTATAAAATCAAATGTTTGCATGCGTAGCAATAAGCGTAATCTTTGTAAAAAATGTAAAAAAACAGAGTAATCAATATGTTTTTTGTGCCGAATTCCTATTTTTTTAATAAAAATTCAATTCAACATCGTTTTGCGATTTTAAAATTGCGTTTTTTAAACTAAAACAACCGTAAAAATAAATATTTTATAAAAATAATAAAAATAGCTTAAAAAATTTGCATTGAAACGTCGTTTTATTGTAGATTTGCATCATCAGATTTGCGAAAGCAGCGAATCAATAAACTTTGTGAGGTGATGAAACTTTAGGCAGCCATGCCCTCTTGTCTCGGGGGTGGGGACGCAGAAATAAAGACAGGATATAGCCGGTTTGCCGACAGGGGTTGACCACCAAACTTGTTCTGTTCCTAATCTCCCTGTGAAGGTTCGAATCCTTCCCTCACAGCCATAATCTCCTGTTTTTCAGATACTTAGGAGTTATTTATCGTTCCCCTATTTTTCCTACTTTTGGATGCGGCAACTTTGGCAGAAGCGTAGCACATGGGGCTTTGCTTTTGTCACAAGTTGTTGTTTTTCAATGGATTAATACGCTCGTTCTTTTCTGTTTTCCACAAAGTTGATAAAAGCCCGATTGGCCACTCGATTACCGCCAGGCGTGGGGTAGCGCCCCGAAAAATACCAATCGCCTCGATGATTGGGGCAGGCCGCGTGCAGCCCTTCAATCGTTTGATAAATAACCTCTACCTTGGGTTTGATGCCTTTGGGCGTGATGATGTCCGCTATTTTATTAGAAATTTCTTCGTAAGTAAATGTGTCGTACAAAGGAATGACCTCGTTGGTCACTTCCTCTTTGGGCTTGCATTCCTGGGCTTTGCAGCGTTCGTAGGTTTCCTGTATCAGGTGCTCTTTGCCGTGCGCTCGGAGCAATTGAATCAGCGCTTGGAAAGCTACAAATTCCTGCATGATAGACATATCAATGCCGTAGCAATCGGGGTAGCGAATCTGCGGCGCCGAAGAAACGATGATAATATGTCGCGGGCGCAAGCGCGTCACAATGCGCACGATGCTGTCGCGGAGGGTCGTACCGCGTACAATCGAATCGTCGAGCAGCACTAAGGTATCGCGTTCGTTTTCTACGATGCCGTAAGTCACATCATACACATGGGATACCAGCTCGCCCCGGTGGGCATTATCGGTAATAAATGTGCGCAGTTTTTCGTCTTTCACGACTAATTTTTCGATGCGGGGGCGCTGTTCTAATATGCGTTCTATTTTTTCAGTTTTAATGTCTTCCGACTTCTTTGCCTCACTGATTTGCTTGAGAATTTTGTGTGTTTTAATGCTGTTGAGCTTTTTTTCAATACCTTCTATCAGCCCGAAAAATGCGGCTTCGGCAGTATTAGGAATGTAAGAAAACACCGTGCGCTTGAAATCATAATCCACCGCTTCGAGCAAGATTTCTGTGAGTTGCTCCCCCAGTTTTTTGCGTTCGAGGTAAATATCGCGGTCGGTGCCTCTGGAGAAATAAATGCGCTCAAAGGAACAGGCCTTGCGCTCGTTAGGCTCTGTGAATGGTTTTTCCTCTACGCGCCCGTCCCGTTTGATGATTAGGGCATGCCCCGGTTCAATTTCCTTTACTTTTTTGTAATGCACATCAAAAGCGGTTTGAATGGCTGGGCGTTCAGAAGCCATTACCACGACCTCCTCATCGTGATAGTAAAAAGCGGGTCGGATGCCGTTGGGGTCGCGCACAACGAAGGCGTCGCCATGTCCAATCAGCCCTGCCATCACGTAGCCGCCATCAAATTTTTTACAGGCACGGCGCAGCAGTCGCTGTATATCTAAATGACTGAATATCAGTTCGTTAATTTCGATATTATTGTACCCATCGGGTTTAAACCATGTAAAAAGGCGCTGCACTTCATCGTCGAGGAAATGCCCAATTTTTTCCAATACCGTCACGGTATCTGATTTTTCTTTTGGATACTGCCCCAGGCTAACCAATTCGTCGAATAGTTCGTCCACGTTGGTCATATTGAAATTGCCAGCGAGAATTAGGTTGCGATTGATCCAGTTGTTCTGCCGATGGAAAGGGTGGCAAGTTTCGATGGTATTGTTGCCGTGCGTACCATAGCGCAGATGCCCCAGGAGTAGTTCGCCAGTGTAAGGCAAGTTGTCCTTGAGCCAAGCGGTATCTTGGAGTTGGGCAGGCGATACGTCTTTGAAATGCAGATGCACTTGCTCGAAGAGGTCATCTAAGTAATTGGTAGCATTACTTTTCTTGATGCTGATGTAGGGTTTGCCCGGCTCTGCCCCAATTTTCACGGTAGCCAGCCCGGCGCCGTCTTGCCCACGATTGCGTTGCTTTTGTAGCAAGAGGCGCAGTTTGCTCAGTCCATATAGAGCTGAGCCATATTTTTGTTGATAGTAAGATAATGGCTTTAAAAGGCGAATAACTGCCACGCCACATTCGTGCTTGATTGGGTCGCTCATGTATGCTGCTTAAATTGAAAACGCAAAGTTACACGATGATTTGATGGGTTGTATCCTTCGATGTCGAATCGTTTGCGATTAATCCGTGTTATGTTTTAAGTTATTAATAATGAGCGATTTAGATGTTTGTAAAAATTGCAAGGTATTACTTGTACTTTTCCGTGCAAAAAGGTGCTAATGCTATTTTTTAAATAAGAACGGCTCAGCCACCTTGCGTGGGGGTCACTGTATATTGTCGCCGCGCAATATGCGGAAACGCTTTCGGGCCTCTACGGCAAAAGTACTGCCAGAATAATCAATGAAGAGGGTTTCATAGAGTTCTTTAGCTTTTTCTATATCATTGAAATGGATTTCGTAGAGCTGTGCCAACTGGAAGAGCGCATTGTCGGCACGAATACTGTCGTTATAATCGGCAATGATTTTTTCCAAGAGTACGGCTGCCCGGTCGTAGGCGCGCTGCTTAATGTAGATGTTGGCTTTGAGGTAAAATACATCATCTTCTAAGAAATGTTTTGGAAAGCGCTTCAGCAGGGTTTCCAATTTGGCGAAAGCCTCCTCAAAGCGATTTTGAAATACAAGCAGTTCGGCTTCGGCGTACATTTTGAGGGCGACCGTAGTGGTATCCAGCCCCATATTATCCATAATAAACACGGACATATCAATAGCGTCATTGGCAATGAGGCGCGAGGTTGCTGATTTCAGGATATCAAACTGCGCTTGTGCCCACTGAAAATCGCCGGAAAAGTAGGAAAGTCGGGCATTACGGAAGCGGGCATCGTGTCCTAATACATCCTCTTTGAAGGCTTTGTCCACTTGCGAATAAAGCAGGGTAGCATCCCATACTTCGCCGATGATGAGGTAATAATCACCAAGATTGAGCTTAGCCATTGCCTGTACGTTGCGATCCACATTAGGATATTCAATCATTTCCGTTAGTAGCGCAATCGCTTTATCAATATTATTAATATAAATAGCCTGCAACTCCGCCAGTTCCAAAATGATGCTTGCGGTGTAAGCTGATCGCCCGAATTCTTTGAGCAATTGCTCGTATTCTTTTTCTACTTGCAGCAATTGTTCGCGCGTGTAGTCATAGCCCTCTACGATACGACTGCGCTTACAGCGGAGTGCTTCGCGGCGGGCATCCATATAATAAGGAGATTCTATACCTTTTTGCGCTACGTATTCGTAGCCATCTATGGCGGCGTCGTAGTCTTTGTCGCTGGCAGCTACTTCTGCCAATTGGTACACCCTGCCGCCGTTTTCGCGTAGGCGACGGTCGAGTGCGCGCACTTGCCGGAGGGCATTTTTGTAATCCTTTCGTTGAATGAATACCCAAGCCAGCAGTTCTACATAGTACGTAGCGTTTTCATTTTGCTGCAAGCGGGCGTAGAGTTGTTTTTGCAATTCGTCGAAATCGTCATTCAGAAAATGGCGCTGGAATACCGTCTGGATGGTACCTAAACGATCAGCATTACCAGAAAGGGCATTCAAATAACTGTCAATCATTTTTGCCGTATCACCTTTGCGGCGATATAATTCGCCAAGATTATAAGCAAATACGAAGGGGTCTTTCAGTAGAGTTGCGCCTTTTTCGTAGGTTTCCACCGCTAAGTCGTAGCGGGTGAGCATCACAAAAGCATTGGCCAATTTAGTGATGACAAAAGGTTCTTTGGGCATGTTGCTAATGGCGGTGCGATACTGCTGCTGGGCCTCCTCTTCTCGATATTGGCGTTCGAGTAGTTTGCCATAGCTGACGTACATATTTACATTTTTTGGGTCTTTTTTTAGTTGGCGTTTGATCAGTTTTTCACACTCATCGTATGCTTGGATGGCGAGCAGGCAGTCCACGTACCGATCGAAATAATACTCTACGCTTTCATTCATAGCGAATAGCTTTTCGTACAATGATGCCGCTTTTTCATATTCGCCATTTTGAAAATATTGCTGCGCTAAGCGCGCATCTTGCGCGTTCAGCCGTATAAAACCTGCCAGCGCCAACATAATAAGAAGATACCGCATAAAGAATTTTATTTTAAAAGGCAACCATTATTATTTGCAACAACGCTCTTTTGCCTTAAAAGTTGCTTGTCGCAAATGCAAAACGGCTACACCTTGTATAAAAGGGTATAGCCGTTTTTGTGTTCGTTCTGCAGTGGTTTCTACTCGAGCTTGAAGCGCACTGGCAAATTGAATTGTACGCGCACCGGACGACCACGTTGTTTACCGGGTTCCCACTTGATGCCTTTGTCATTCATCAAGCTAACTACGCGCAGCGCTTCCTGACCGCACTGACCGCCAAGATCGGAAGAGCACACGTCTGAACTCCAGTCACTAGCTTATCTCGTA
>CALMSP010000246.1 GCA_937872405.1 uncultured Saprospiraceae bacterium
CCTGGGCGGCGGGCAGCGTATCATCCTGCGTAATGGTTCGACTGTATTTATTTAGTTCAGCCATTCTTAAGCATCTTCGGTTTAGTCATAGTTATAAAATGTAAAATCAAAGGTAGCATTAAGCGGTATCCGTTGTGTACCCAAAAAATTGGATTCCTACGAATTTAAGTAAGATTACTTATGAAGTAAATATTTGATAATCAAGACTTTAAAAAAGATTATTTACGAACGAAAACAATACCTTGACGGGAAATAGATATTTTATAATTATTTTGCAGACGAAATAACACCAAAACATGCTACATCTAAAATGGATAGTAACGGTAGGAATGGTATTGCTAATAGCGGTACAGGTTGGCGCACAACCCAAACGTTTTCGCTTACCCGCTGTGCTGGAGGAGGCTTCTGGCCTATACTACGCCGCCCCGGATAGCCTTTGGTGGCATAATGATAGTGGCGATGGCCCCCGACTCCTACTAACCGACGGTGCCGGCCGCTTGCAAAGAGAAGTTTTACTACCGGTTCGTCATGTTGATTGGGAAGATATAACTCATGATAATCAAGGGAATATATATATTGGAGATTTTGGCAATAATGCCAATCGGCGCAAGGATTTGCGTATTTACATCTATCGCCCGAACGAAAATGTTATAGATTCCATTTTATTTGATTATCCAGATCAACATACTTTTCCACCGCCCGTAGCGCAATGGAATTTCGACATGGAAGGCTTTTTTTGGCACCAGGATTCTTTACATCTTTTTTCAAAAAATCGGTTACAAAAGGGAAATTATTATACCAAACATTACACGTTACCCGCACAGTCAGGCACTTACACGGCGGTGCTGCGCGATAGTGTTCATCTGAAAAAGCGCGTAGTAACAGCTGCTGCAATTAGCCCCGACGGGCAGACGGTAGCGTTGCTGGCGTACTATTTTAATCGTTGGCTGGGGTTTGTGCCGATTACCGCTACGTCCATTTATGCATTTCAACATTTCAATAATAATAATTTTACAAAAGGAAAAATGCATAAGCAGCCTGTGCGCAAATTTTTAGTGCCTACACAGTACGAAGCACTTGATTTTATTGATAATCGAAGGGTATATGTAGCCTCCGAGCGAACACCTCTTTTTCGGCAGCGGGCCAAACGGGTGCACTTACGCTTGCCGCATCCAGCGGTGATCAAACCATGATATTTACATCATGTTTTTTTTAAAAATGCCGCGATTAATTATTTGTAGCCTTTGAGCGAATGCCAGGTATGATGCGCATAGCATTTTCATAATACAATTGTTTTAAAATAGCATCTGGCAACGCTAACCCGTACATTCGCCAAAAAGCATGATAGCGTTTGTAATAAGGGAAGTATTCATCATCACTTTCTAATACCCGAAAATACGTGTGGTACTCCTCGGGGTTGTAGGCATCCTTACCAAAGAGTACCCGATGACCATATTTGGCGAAGAAGCGATTCGCCTGACGCGGCTGGCGGCCCAACTCGGCAATAACCGCGCCGATCTCCACATACATGTTAGGCCGTGCGTCCATTAGTTGCCCCAACTTGTCGAGGTCATTGGCGTGCCAGCTCATGTGGGCGCTAATGAAGGTCGTATTGGGGTGTTTTTTAAACATATTGAGCTGTTCCTCAATGAGTTGGGCCCAAGGAGCCGGATCAGTATCGCTGCGCTGTCGGCGCGGGTGGGTTTTTAGTTCCAGCCAGCGTTCGTTTGTAGCATCGAAAGGCTCCCAGAATTGCTTTGGATCGGCGGTGTGAATGAGTACTGGAATACCCAGTTCGCCACACTTTGCCCAGATGGGGTCGAGGCGTGGATCATCCACAGCGACACGGCTACCCGATTGATCATTGACCGAAAGCCCCAGATTTTTGAATATTTTCAAGCCGCGTGCGCCATTCTTAACATCATACTCAAGCTGTTGGAGGGTGCTACTAACCCAGTCGGGATCACCGATGCTACCAAAGTTAATATTGGTAAAAACGATAATTCGATCTTCATAGCCATACTTTTTGATATTGTCCATGATACCTTTTAGGCGCAGGCCGCCACCGCCGCTCAAATTGACAATCCATTGCATATTCATTGCATCCATCTCCGCGATTAGCTGGTCAAGATTCATTTCATCCATGCGCCAATGGTGGCTGTGCACATCCAAGAAAGGAAATTTGGCTCGCTGCATGGGATGCTCCGGCACCACTAATGAAGATGGTGGGTCGTAGGCTTCAAAATCCATGCGTTGTGCTGCTTGTGCATACACTGCCGCACTGGAGCCAAGCGTTATTAGTAGTAAGAGAATTAATTGCCTCATAATCAATGTGTTTGATAGCTTCGAGTGCTTGATTTTTTGATTTTTTGTACGCCTTTTTGTAAAAATATTTGGCTTTGACCAACGCTTTTTGCGGCGCCCCTGTCTTATCAGTTGTGTTTTTGCGCTAAGCCAACAAAAACTTAGACAATAACGGTACGCTATTTTATTTTAAAACCGATAAAAATATAGTCTTATGCGGATGAAACATTTACTACTGGCATTTACTATCGCCGCTCTGGCATTGGGCACAAGTGCCTGCCTGCAAGATGAATGCGAAGCAACACGCACGTTTATTGAGTTTGAACCCGTGTATATGACGGCGGCCCAAATTCGACAGAACATAGAAGTGGAAGCCCCACGTACCCTGAAAAATCCGGGTAAAATATACGTATATAGTGATTATATTTTGGTAAATGAATTGCATGAAGGTATTCATATTATTAATAATAAAGACCCGCGTAATCCCTTAAACATTTCATTTATTCGCATTCCCGGCAATTTAGACATCGCAGTACGTAACAATATGTTATATGCTGATAATCTGACGGATCTTATCACTATTAATATACAAAACCCAGCTGCGCCTGTCATGGTGCGCCGCTCGGAAGATGTATTTCCATTAACCAGAGGCCCTAATGATACCTACCTCACACATTTCCGGCAGTTGGAAGTGCAGCAAGACGTACCTTGCGATTGGCAATCGGGCTGGTTTTGGCGAGGCGGTCGCGTCATGGTGGATGTTGCAGCGGTTAGTTCTTTTAGCAACGCCAATGGCGGGCGCGTGTCAGGTGCGGCAGTAAACAATGGTGGTACAGGTGGCTCGATGGCTCGCTTCACCATTTCGGGTGACTATCTTTACACGGTGGACAATAGCAGCTTGTTGGTGTTTGATATCAGTCAAGGCGATAATCCGCAACGCCGGAACCAAGTGTCTATTGGTTGGGGCATCGAAACGATTTTTCCATATGGCGACAACCTCTTTATTGGTTCGCGCACTGGCATGTTTATTTTCGATAATCGCAATCCTTTAAAACCCGTTATGCTCTCTGTTTTTCAACATGCGATGGCCTGCGATCCCGTATTTGTGGAAGGTAACATTGCTTATGTGACCCTGCGCGACGGCACGGATTGTCAGAACTTTAACAACCAATTAGATATTGTAGATATTTCTAATCTGATGCAACCTCGTTTGCTCAAAACCCATCGGATGCATCGTCCGCATGGACTTTCGGTATGGAATAAGACGGTGTATCTTTGCGATGACGATCAGGGTTTAAAGGTATTTGATGCTCAAGATTGGAATAAGCTGAAGCTGCTGTCTCATTTAAAACATTTTGCTGCCTACGATGTAATCACGCTGCCCCAGGAGCGCCAGGCTATTGTAGTAGGTAGAAATGGTTTGTATCAGTTTGATATTAGCGATCCGGCCAAACTGCGCGAGCTAAGCCGCATTCCGGTAAATCGGTAATGGACCTTATCAAAACGACGGATTAACAGATAACGCCATGAAATCAAACAATGAAGTTGTTAGCGCATTGCAACCTTTGCCGCTATGTTGCGTCCTCGTGGTTTGGCTATTGATGGGTTTGCCGGTAGCAGCGCAGGAAGACTCCCTGCTACTACGAAATGGCACTATACTACAGGGTAAAGTGTTGAAATACTTAAATAGCAGTGGTGCTTTGATTGTAACGCCTTCGCAAGAAATCAAAAAAATACCACCGGGACAAATTGAGGCGATACGTTTTCACTACACGGCAAAGCGAAGCCAGCGAAAGCCAATCAAAACAAAGGCAGCCAAAGAGCGTACTGATAGCTATTATAGCTTTCGAGAAACAGGCTGGTACGGCACGCTATACGGCGGTATGATGCATGGCTTGAATGCTACTCGCAGTGTAGAAACTGGTTTTGGCATACAGGGAAGTTATGGTTATGCTTGGAATCGTTGGGTGGGAATCGGCTTAGGCCTTGGGCTGGATACTTACACCATATGGAGCGAAAATAGCGTACTCGGCACCCCCATATTACCTATATTTACAGAACTGCGTGGCTATCTGAGTCAACATCCCCGAACGCCTTATTACATGCTTAGCGCTGGCTATAGCATAGCGTTTAAAGATGAAAAAAATGGAATCGTGGAAGCCACGGGTGGCGCCCTATTACATCCAGCAATTGGCTTCAGGCTGGGCGCCCGCGAAGATGCTAATTTTGTATTCGATATAGGCTATCGTTTTCAGCGTACCACGCAAACCCAGCGAATCAACGGCTGGCAATTCAATGAAAGATTGGAACAACGCATCTGGTACAAACGCTTATGCCTCCGCGCAGGAGTTGTTTTTTAGCGGAGCCAATGCGGAGACGTTAGCCAGCGTGTATCACCCAAAAATATGATGAAGAGCGATCAATATACAGAGCGCGAATTAGTGCAAGGCTGCGTGCAGAATAATCGTAGCCATCAGGAAATCCTTTATCGGCGGTACTTTCCAACGATGATGCGTATGTGTATGCGCTACACCGACGACCGCGAAGTAGCCTTAGAAATTGTGAATACGGGGTTGCTTCGGGTGTTTCAAAAGTTGCATACATTTACCTTCGCCGGCTCGCTCGAAGGCTGGATCCGCCGTATCGTATTTCATAGTTTGTCCGATCATTTTAAAAAGAAGAACAATAGTATCCATTTTCTCGATGTGGAGGATCGCGACACCCCCGTGCGCGCGACTGCAACAAGCGACTTGTACTTTGAAGATATTATAAAATTGGTTGACATGCTGCCGGGGGCCACTCGCGAGGTATTCTATCTATATGCAATTGAGGGCTACAACCACGCTGAAATTGGCGAACAACTGCAAATGAGTGAAGGTACCTCCAAGTGGCACTTGTCCGTAGCACGAAAAAAACTGAAAGATTTGATTCAAAAACATTACAACTTGAACTCTTATGTCGGATAAGCGCTTTGAGGAACAATTCATAGACGAATCCTGGGAACAAATGCGTGCGCTACTTGATCAGGAGATGCCGGTCAAAGATAAACGCAGACGCTTGGCGCCTATCATTTGGATACCGGCCGCAGCTGCTTCTGTCGTTTTGTTTATAATAGCAGGTAGCTGGTGGTTCACGCAATATCAAGAGCGCATTAATGATTCACTTCGTGCAAATCATGTTATTGCAAATGCATATCATAATGCTATAACGGAACCGCCCTGCGATGAAATCATACAAACGGCACCTATAGCAAGCATGCAACTGCCGCGCCAACAACCGACAAAATCTACTACTTTTGACGCGACTGCTGCACTTCAAGAAACAGCGCAACCGATAGTACTTCCAAGCTCAGAGGCAGCTCCCTTTGTTGCCACTACAACCATGCAAATCTCAGAAGATAATAATCGTGTCGTAACTTCCGAGGACGTGAGCCATGCAGCGTACATCATCAGGCATGTAGAGCAAATAGAGTCGCTTCATCATTCTCCAACGACAGCAGCACTGACGACGACACCGGACTTGAAAATCCCTCTCACTAAGACCACGCCTCGACAAAGCGCTTGGCGAGTCGGGGTAGAAATAGCCGGTTTTTCTAATGGCTATGTAGCAATGAGCGGCTACGCCGGCGGCGCCCTCATTGACGCGCCCACCATTGCTGGTGAAAGCATGAATGTCCGCACAGGCGTCAATTATAGTGCTCGGTCGCAGCATTTTGACGTGAGTGCTTCTAAAGTAAAATTAGATAGGGTTGATGCCTCGGGCGGTGGAGGTGGCATGGGGGTAGTCACCATTGACGACACGCCGGGCACGCTAAGTTTGCACACACAACATGTGAGTCTGCCGGTTGCCTTGCATTATAAATTACAGAAAAAATGGGGGCTGGAAGGCGGTTTGCAGACGGCTTATCTGGTGAATGCCAGTAATTTGCGTGGCACAGAATCGTATCAAATGGCCTTTGGGGCAGCCAACAATAGCGAAAACACGATCCGCTCTTTTATAAATGATTTGACCGAAAAGCACAGCAATCAAAGCGCGGGTTCTAATGAAGTAAACATAGATCGCTTGCGGCGCTTCGACTTAGGCGCCACACTGGGGGTGAGTTATTATCCATATTCATATATTGGTGTGCGGCTGCAGTATCAACATGGTTTGACCGACCTGCTACGCGACGAGCGTTTCAGTGCATTTAACCACCATATGCGCGTTTCGGCGGTGTATTTTTTTCGCTAATAAAAGGGCGACACCCAAACCGATCTTTACAGAAATTCAGCATTTTGACTATCTTTACCCGAATAAAAATGCTGTAAAACATGCTTACTTGTCAAAAATCCCTCTTTCAACTACCAGAAAGCGTGTCGTATTTAAATTGCTCGTACCTGTCGCCTCAGTTGCGTAGCGTAGAGGCTGCTGGCATCGCCGCCGTATCTGGTAAAAATCATCCTTTTGCCATCCAGATTAACGATTTTTTCGAGCCGGTACAGCGTCTGAAACATCTATTTGCTCAAGTTATACAAACTACTGATAATGAGCGCATTGCAATTATTCCTTCCGTGTCATACGGCATGGCTACGGTCGCCCGCAATCTGCAGCTTCAAGCTGGCGATAACATCATCGTAGCGGAAGATCAATTCCCAAGTAACATATACGCCTGGCAACGCCTTACGGAAAATGCCCGAGCCAATCTGCGCATCGTACATGCACCGGATAGTGCGCAGCGCACACAAGCCTGGAATGATGCGATATTGCAACACATTGATGACCGAACCCGAATGGTAGCCATCGGTAGTGTGCACTGGACCGACGGTACGCTATTTGACTTGAAAGCTATTCGGCAAAAGACACGGGAAATAGGCGCCCTGTTGGTCATAGATGGCACACAGTCGGTTGGGGCCTTGCCCATAAATGTGGGCGATCTGCAACCCGACGCACTAATCTGCGCTGGCTACAAATGGCTGCTGGGGCCTTACGCTATTGGCTTAGCGTATTACGGCCCACACTTCGATAATGGCGTGCCCATTGAAGAAAATTGGATCAATCGGCGGCATAGTGAAGATTTTAAAAATCTGGTTAGCTATGAGTCTGCTTATCAGCTGGGGGCAGCGCGTTATGCCGTAGGCGAACAAAGTAATTTCATTCTGGTGCCCATGCTCACAGCTGCATTGGAGCAACTCTTACAGTGGAATGTAGCCGCCATCCAAGCCTATACCCGCCAACTCAGCGCGCAACCGGTAGCGCAACTTATTGAAATGGGCGCTCAGGCAGAAATAGCTGCGGATCGCTGTGGGCATCTCTTTGGAATTCGCATTCAAGAACGAGATTTTGATTTTCAAAAATTACAAGCAGAACTCGCTGAACGTCAGGTTTTTGTGTCTTTTCGTGGCAATGCGATACGGGTGTCGCCACATGTGTATAATGAAGCAAAAGACTTTGAGCAACTGATTAAGAGTTTTGAAATGGCTCGCCGGCCAGCGCTAACGCCAGTGCCATAAAATGCTACGGCTATGACAACTTACATCCTCGCGGCTACAGCTGCTATGATGGCTTTTCTGGTGTGGCGTATCGGCCAGCAGATCATACTAACTTATCAGCATATAGATGAAGATACGATGCGAAATTTCTGGCGCGGGCGGCTTCCGCATGGTACGAATGAGTATCGGCGCGTCATCACGCATTTGGGGCATTGCGAACAGTGCCAGGCATTATTCGACCAAATTCGACAAGGCAAACCTTTAGAAGATCATTTAATAACGTAAATAAAAAAAGGTAGGGGCATTAAATTATTACATAAAATATGATGCCCCTAAGTAAATATCATCGGTATTATCGCATTTTTCGCTTTTCGCAATATAAGCATTTTAGTCAAAATGGCATCTGGTATTCCTCGCTTTAGCGAATGCGCAAGCGATCCCCCACACGGATATTGTTAGAACGGAGTTCATTCAAACGACGTAAAATTTCCACCGTCGTATTATATCGCTGTGAAATATTCCATAATGTATCGCCGACTACTACTGTATGAAATTGTTCATTTGCGGGTGCTTCTGGCATTACGGGCGCTTCATTATCCTTTGCTTGTTCAGATTCTGCGTTCAAATTGGGCACCTCCCCTTGGTTGATGGTCGTTGGATTCGGAATGGGCGGGTTAACCGGTCGTATCGGCTCGGAAAACAAATATTCCAATTCTTTAATAAGGGGCTCATTTTCAGGCTTTTGTGTAGCTAATTTTGGCGATTGAGGGGTACGCCAGCCACGTAGCTTAATGCGCTCTTGTACCGCAGGTTGCGTACCTACTTCCATGCGATTGCGATCATACAAACGAGCTAACTGGACGCCATAAGTCTGCGCAATATCGAACATCGTTTCGCCTGGTTCGACTTGGTGAAACCGGTCGCGCCCTCGATAGGCTGCACGCTTGGCTTGCACATACACACGCACACCGGCAGTAGGATTGCCACTTGGTTCAAACTGATCATTAAATAGCAATAGATTATTTACCGAAGTATTTGTGCGCACAGCAATATCAGCAAGGGTTTCGTTGGGAAGCGCGGTTGTATAACGCACATCATTTTGCGTATTATACACTGGTGCGGGTGGCGCTATTGTCGTTGGTGGCTTACTTACAATCGGGCGACCCATGGCTTCCTGATCATATTGATACAATTCATAACGTTCAATAATATTAATCAATAGATTGGCATAATTCGGATTGGTGGCGTAGGTGCCCTGCAAACCCCGAGCCCAAGCTCTATAGTCGAGGGGGTCTAATTGAAATAAAGGGCCGTATATGCGTTGCCGACTCGCTGAGCGCAGGTGGTCAGAATGCGCAATAAAACTTTCTTCAGGATTGCCATACACGCGAAAGCAGGAGGGAATAAGATTGCCATTGGTGTCGCGATCATCATCTACACGAAAATAGCCTTCCCCTTGCCAGTCGGAGTGGCATTTTATACCAAAATGGTTGTTGGCGTTGCGACTCAACTCACTGGTGCCGGCGCCGCTTTCAAGGATGGCCTGCGCCAATTTGATGCTGGCCGGAATACCTGCGCGTTGCATTTCCTTGATAGCAATGTCTTTGTATTTATTGATATAATCAATGTGCGTTTGGTTCAGCAGATTCCAAGATAGAAAGCCGACAGGCATTAGCCAAATTGCCAAGGTAAAATGGAGCATTTGCTTTTTCATGGCGTTACAATTTAGGGTGTTACTTGGTAGCCAGAAGTCTTACGCTATTTACGAAGCCCGATTTACGATGATATAAAATATTGAAAAACAGGGCATTGCGAAAAGAAGCGTGTTTTTAATCAAAGAATGACACTAAACATAAATGGCTACTGGTCTTTTCTTATGAACGCCAGGAAGTAAATTTCGATTTTGAAATAATTACATATTATTATTTTATTAACATTTCAATCAAATTATAACATCATCCAACGCAATAAACGGTCACAATCTTTTCATCTGGGTTGCAGTATAAGCGTGGATTCTCGCACCAATTCCACCTTGGGGCGGGTGTAAAAAGCTGGGAAAAACTGATCGTTTACCCATATTTCGAACAAATCGCGGTAGTGTGGGCTGCGCGGGTCGCCACTCTGTCCGGGGGTATTCGTTCCCAGGGTTCGATCCCAATCGGACGTATCCACGATCAAGCGAAAAGAAGCGCCGTGCGTCTGATTATCTCGGCCGCCAGTGTTGTTTACCGTATGCCCGTAGCCACCTCGAGGCGCCGGCCCTACGTCGAGGGTTTTGCGCACGTCTTCTTTCACGACATTGCTCAGCGGGTGTTTGATCAAAATATGCTTATAATTCAGCTGCCCATATTGCCAAGTATTCATGTCTTTGCCCAGCTTTCGTTCGAGATTATACAAGGCTTCTCGCATGCTTTTCACCAACACATCGTTGCGAGCTTGTACAGGTTTGCTGCCAAAGCGTCCATTGGGCAGCAGCAGCCACTCGATGATTTTCATCGTTTGCACAGACACCACATTATTAGCGCCTTTCGGCAACATGAGCGCGCTGACATTGCTGTACAATCTATTTTGCCATTCATTAAAAATACTGGCTGCAACGGATTCTTTTTCCATCCTAAAGTCCCAGTTGAGTAGTATTTGTCGGGCTTTTTCGGCATTTGGGCTATCCGTGATTTTTACATTTTTCAACAAAGGAACCAACATGCGGGCAGGAATGGCTAAGTAGTCGGTTTGTAATTCCATCATGTCCATGAGTGTGTGCCGACGGCCGGAGGCCAATACCTCGCGAATACGGTCGCCCCGGAAGGGTTCGGCCCAAGTGAAGGCAATTGTCGTCTGAATATGTGGATAATCTGGGCGCGTAACATTTTCATTAGCTGTTACAATGTAGCCTTCGTCAGGATTATATAGATGCGGACGTTCTTTAATGTCCTGATATCCATTCCACTCGTAGGAACCGTCGCCAGGTACGGGTACTAAGCCACTGAAGTTGCGTCGCACTGGGGTAATGCCTACCGCTTGCCAACCAATATTTCCGGCACGATCAGCCCAGACCATATTCTCACCAGGGATATGGCTATAACCACAAGCCTCCCGAAAGGCTTCCCAATTCGTAGCTTGATTCATACGCAGACTTGCCAGGTAAGGTGCGCCGCCTACTTCCAACCAGCCGCAACGCAGCGCGCAGACCTGCCGAGTAGTGGGGTCTTCAAAGACGACGGGGCCGTGGCGGGTATATTTCAATTCAACCTCCGCAGGTTGTTGTCCTTTTACTCGAATCGTTTCGCGTAGGATGCGCATATCTTCCCAAGCGCCATTGTACCAGTATTGGTTAGGATTGTCAGGATTAATTTTGTAAATGTAAATATCTTCGGCATCGGTAGCAAAAATAGTAAGCCCCCAGGCGCCATGTTCGTTGTGTCCGATGGAAATACCCGGAATAGTAGGCTCTCCGCCACCAATGACATTCCAGCCCGGTGCTACCAGATGTGCCATGTAGCGCAAGGAAGGCGCTGCTTGTGAGCGGTGCGGATCATTCGCCATCATAGGATAGCCGCTTTGCGTGCGTGTGCCACTCAACACCCAGTTGTTGCTGCCCACATACTCTGCACCTTTGCTTTGCGCTTCCGCTTCGATGGCAACGTCTTGCATCGCCAAATTGCGATAAGCCGCTTCGTTGGGGTTTCTAACATCCGCGATCAAGTCGTTGGGTTCAAAAGAGACGCCCCATTTGAAAGCCTGATATATATCGAGCAGATTTTTGGACAAAATAGCCGTATCAATACGAGCATCTAAGGAAAGTATCGGATCGCCTGGATGAAACCACGATAATGCTTTGACTTGCTGCTCCCCCAGCAACGCTACGGCCCGAGCGGCTTTCAGTTCGTCTTCGGCATTACTTAGTAACCCTTGATGTCGGGAAATGACCACTTCCGGCGTCCATTTCTGTGGTCGGAAGCCCAGCATTTTAAACTCTGGCGGCAACTGATCTGGGCGTTGATTTGCCCACTCGATATACGCATTCACCCCATTGACAAAAGCATTAATAATCAAGGCTCCATTTGGATGATAATGATTCAATTCGGCGTTCATATCGCCCCGAAATTGAAACAAGCGCACACTCCGGTCATGCTTCAGCGCACGCGCGCCTACCAATTCTGCCATGGTGCCCGTTGCCCGCCGCCGCCACATTTCAAACTGAAATAAGCGGTCGCGCGCAGCATAAAATCCTTGTGCAAAAAATAGATCGGCTTCATTTTGTGCATAAATATGCGGTACGCCCCAGCGATCTACTACAATTTCAACAGATTGTTGCAAGCCGGACACCTGCAACCTTTCTGCGGGCTGAGCAATAATGGATAAAGCGTTGCTAATAATAAACAACAGGAATAGATACTTTTTCATACGTCTAAATTTATGACAAAAGCCATTTACTTATAGGCAAAATTTATGCTACACTACCAGAAAGTTAGGGGTTTGAAAGAAATTAGTAAAGTGTCATTACTACTCAGCAACGGCGAACTCCCTCATGAAGCAATATTGCTGTGCCGAAATTACGGTAATTCTGCATAAGATGCCAATTGTAAAGAATCTGGCTTGAAAAAAAATCAAGGATACCATTGGTGTAAAATTTTATACTATAAAAACTTACTACGCGCTTGGCAGTTTATAATAAAAGTCCGAAATTAGATGTTTCGCAAAGGTTGTGATGTCAAATGTATGATGGCATTTCATTGAAATAATGGATAAAAA
>CALMSP010000247.1 GCA_937872405.1 uncultured Saprospiraceae bacterium
ATTTCGCAAATCTCAAAGATTTACGAAATCACATCCACCCATTTGAACCAGCATCCAAAAAAGAATACAAAAATAAAACAATAGAGCTGATTGCCAGCTACAATGACCTAATAACGTCAATACGACCTCAACCATTGCCAACGAAGGTGCTATTTTGATTAGGAAAGGTATTCGGCTGCCTTTATTTTTTCGTTATTAACTGTTGTGAATAAGACGTTTTGAAATATATTTTATCAAACACTTCACGACGTGCATCTGTTAATTGATTCGAGTAAAACATCATTAATATTATGAAAAACATGAAATGGATTATGCTTGGCATAGCGCTATTCAGCTTTATTGCTTGCAATCAAGCACAAAAAAAAGCGATACATGCCTCTCCTAAGCAAGAAGAAGCCCCCAGCGGCGTGCTACTCTCCCTTACCGGCGATACCCTGCAGCCTATCGTAAAAGCGGATGCCGAGTGGCGCGCACAGCTATCGGAAATGGAATACTATGTGCTGCGCAAGGCAGGTACCGAACGGGCATTCACTGGTTCGTTGCTGAAAAATAAAGAGCACGGCGTTTATGTGTGCGCGGGTTGCGAATTGCCATTATTTAGTTCAGATACAAAATTTGACTCCGGCACCGGCTGGCCCAGTTTCTGGGCGCCTATTCGCCAAGGGCATGTGCTGGATAAGGAAGATCGCAGCTACGGCATGATCCGAGTGGAGAATGTTTGTGCGCGCTGTGGTGGGCACCTGGGGCATGTCTTTGAAGATGGACCCAAGCCAACCGGATTGCGCTATTGCATGAATTCGGTATCCTTGAAGTTTGTCAAACAATAAGATAAACGCTGGAACGATCCTGATGGAATGCTGCACGATGTGCTACTCAGCATTCCATATTTCATACAATACGCCGGGATGCGCTGCAAAAGAGGCTTCGCCCACCAACCGCATCCCGATCTTTTCCATTACCCGCATGGATGCGATGTTGTCTTTCATGGCGCGTGCTACGATGCGCTTTAATGCTAAAACTTGGAAGCCATAAGCTATACATGCTTTGCCGCTTTCGGTGGCATACCCCTGGCCCCAGTGCTCCCGAAAAAACCGATAGCCCAAGTCCACTTCACCCAACTCCTGTATGTAGCGAAGACCACACCAACCCAAATAAGCTCCATCCGACTTGCGGATGACCGCCCAGCGCCCCATACCTTCTGTGCGATACGGGTTGTAGGCGCGCAGAAATGCGGCCGCGGCCGCCACGCTCTCAAAAGCACTATCACCGGTGTATCGAATGGCCTCGGGGTCCGCATTCAACGCATAAAAATCCGCCGCATCTGATTCTAAAAATTCACGCAATTGCAATCGTTCCGTTACGATCATGGTTGCATGGTTTCCTGCGGCTCGCCAGTCATATGCCCTAAGCCCCATTGAAGAATACTATCCAACACCGGACGCAGCGAATCGCCTAATGATGTGAGCGAATACTCTACGCGCGGTGGTACTTCGGCATACACCCTACGTCGGATAAGACCGTCGTGCTCCAGCTCTCGGAGTTGCTGTGCAAGCATTTTTTCCGTTATCATAGGTATATTGCGTTTCAACATGCTAAAACGCTGTTTGCTATGCATCAGATTCCACAAAATAATAGGTTTCCACCTACCACCGATCAGACCAAGGGTGTACGTGACCGGGCATTGATCCAATAATTGCTGATTTTCAAAATTTTTTGACGTTAACTTTCTCATTTTCAACTATACTATCTTTTTGGAATGTACCGCACAATTTAGTAATTGCTTGCTATTTAATAGCAAAACTGCCCATCTTTGTGTAAAAATTGCCATGATAACGATTGCACTCTTTGGCGCTTCCGGTAAAACAGGCGCCTGGTTTCTTCAACAAGCCCTCCAAAAGGGTTATGCCGTGAAAGCGTTGGCTCGGACGCCGCAAAAAATTATACAACAACACGAGCGCCTTCAAGTGATTCAAGGCGATGTGCTTCAGGAAGCCGACGTCAGCGCCACGATTGAAGGGACAGCCCTTGTGGTTAGCTTGTTCGGTCATGTGAAAGGCTCACCAGCTTGGCTGCAAACCAATGGCACGCAACACATCATCAATGCGATGAAACGAGAAGGTATCTCGCGCATCATCAGTTTATCTGGAGGTGGGTTACCTGCGCCACAGGATCAGCCGAAGTTCGCCGATAAGATGATTCGAACGATTATGAAAATTGTTGTTCCAAAAATTCTTCATGATGCAGTGCGTCATGCTCAGGTATTAGAAGAAAGCGGCTTGCAATGGACCATTGTGCGCGGGCCGCGCCTTACCGACGGCGAGCGCAAGGGTATGTATAAAGTTGGCTGGGTGGGTACTACCGGAGGAACTCAAATTTCAAGGGCTGATCTGGCAGATTTTATTGTTCAACAGGTAGAAAATGACGCCTTTATTGGCAAAATGCCTTTTGTCAGCTATTAAAATAGTACGAATAGCAGCGGCAGGCAACCGATTTTATGCTGATAAGCACAGTTGCTTGCCGCTTGCTGTTTCTTTATACACTCGTTTTTAATTCAATACTTTTAGCCCTTGTTCAAACACAATATCTACTGGAATACGGGCGGCGTCCACGCGCTTCAGATCGGCTTGTAGCTGTGATCCAATGGCACCTTTTTCAGCCACGAGCTTTGCTACGCCTGCATAATCGCCATCGCCTTGCAACATAAGAATCAAACGGGACAACTCCGTCATAGCTGCTTCTAATTTATCAAAGTTCACGCGATACGTACCATTGGCCAAACGCTCAAAGGCGCCTTTTTCTTGAAAAAAGTTGAACCGTATCATATTGGCTTTGCCATGTGCACTCGATGCGCCAAAGCGTACCGAACGAAAAATACCGGCCATAAAGGTGGTGTAATAATCTTTCAAATCGCCTTCTAATTCTCCTTTTTCGTGCAATTGCTTGATCATATACAACCCCAAAATATCAGCTTTGCCTTCCTCCAGCGCAGCAGCATGTTCTTTGAGCGCTTCTCGCACCGTGCCTTTACCCTTCACCAGATTTTTAATACCCAGACCATGCGCTACTTCATGAAACATGGTATTGGCAAAAAAAGCGTCAAAGGTAACATGCTGGCGTTGCTCCTCAGCAATTAGTATCTCATTGATAGGCACCATAATCTTGTCGTACTTAGCACGCATCGCATTTTTTAGTTGTAGCCGGCGCGTACCCTTTTTCAGTTGTACCTCCTCGTCGTTTGGTAGGTTAATGGCAATGGTTTTACTGCCAGCGTTGCAGTCGCCAGCGTAATAGACAACGTCATAAGCGTTCAAATCGGCATCTGCGCCAGGTTTTTCGGCTTTATAAGCGTTCGGCACAGGCAATCCACGCTGCAATTCAGGTAGTACAGAAGCATATTTAGCAAGTCGGTTGCTCCAGTCCATGTCTTTGACCAAAATATAGGCTTCATGAGCAGCTTTGTAGCCAAATAGTTGATCTTCATAGGTTTCAATAGGCCCAATTACTACATCCAGCCGGTTTGTTTTCATATCCATCCAGGCAAAATCGCTTGGCTGATAGTCGTCGGTCAGAAATGCTTCGGCACGCAATGCAAGATATTTTTTCAAGCCGGCATCTTCGGCTAATGCCGCAGCTTGTCTTAATAAAGCGGCGGCTTTATGGACTTGCTCCTTGAACTGTTCGCGATACGGTACAATTATCAGATTGCCTTGTTCGTCGCGCCGCAAAAAAGTATATAAACTGGTTTTATCCGGCAGGTTAGCCGCTTCAAATTCCGCTTTTGTCATATCCTTCGGATAGAAATTAGCGCCCGCTGGCTTGTTGTCAAACCCCGGTACGAAGGGTTTGTTGCCATCCAGCCGATCCCAAGGTCCATAATTAATAATAGCAAATTGACGCAGTTTGTCATCCTGGATATCATCTAAAAAAGCCTGTTTGTTGCCAAGTGCTTCATACCAAAACAGCTCCTCCATAATTTGGGCGGCTTCTATCAAAATGGGAATCATTTGGCGCTCTTTATCGCTTAGCTTGCTCAAGTCAGTGCTTAGTTGAAAAGTCGTGTACTTAGCTAATAAAGAATCGGCTTTAGTTGTTGCGGGTTCGTCCGTGGTAGTAACTGGTTTTTGATTGCAGGCAAACAATGACAGCGCAATAGCTGCCCCAAAAAGTGCATTCCTTTTCATATCAAAGTGGTTTTATTTGTTTGTACGAATATAGGAAAGTCCGCTTAAAAGGAAAACATTTCAATACAATAGTTTGAAGCCGCAAAAAAGTTTTTACACGCTGATTATATCCGCCGATTTGCTAATTTAAACGGCAAAATAGCTTCATGGAAAGGCAGCTAATACCCGCTCAACAAAATGTCCCTTCTCATCATTTTTAATCCAGCGAGCTACAATGACCAACTCGTTATCTGGATCAACATAGATCATATTTGTACCGTTGCCTAAGTGAAAAAAGGCATTTTCTGGGGCACTTGGCATTTCTTTTTTGCCTGTATTTAAAAACCAATTCATGTAACCGTAGTTTGTATTAGCCGGAGTCGGTGTACGCGACATTTGCATCCAGTTCTCTGATAAAAGTTGTTTGTTGTCCCATTTTCCACGACGTAATGTCAAGTAACCAAAACGCGCCATATCTCTTGCATTGATAAACATACCGCCACCCCAGTGGCCGCCACCGCCTACTGCTTGCATCATTTGTCCATCAATAATAACCCATGAGTGGTCGTAGCCAAACCATCGCCAAGTTGGTGAAGCACCAATAACATCCATAATGTATTCTTTTAGCACTTGCGGAAGTGGCCTGCGCCAAACATTCAACGCAGCCAGCGCCAATACATTTACACGCACATCATTGTATTCATATACTGTACCTGGCTCTTGTAGTTCGCGGTTTAGCCATTTTGTCACATCGCGGTCGGGGCGGTCGGCCCAATCTGGTTTATCCCAAAGTGTGCCTTCCCAATTACTGGTTTGCCGCAATAAATGATCCCAGGTTATTTTGCGGTTGTGTGCTGTAGCAAATAAGTCTATTGTTTGTGGTTCGCCAATGCGCGCAGCTCTAAAATTGCCGGAAGTGGGTTCTGTTGTAACAATTGGAGCCATATATTTGTAAACAGGGTCGTTTACATCATTAATTAGGCCTCGATCAATAGCTAAACCTATGGTTGCAGACAAAAAACTTTTAGTTACGCTAAATGTCATATCTACTTGATGTACATTGCCCCATTCTGCAATAATATAACCTTTATATACAATAATTCCAGCAGCTGTACCACGTTCTTTGAAAGGGCCAACACCTATACCGAAGGGTTCGCGTCCAAAACTTTGATAATGTGCGATTTCCAGATTGGCAGGTATTAGACTTTCTTGAGCTATGGCAAAATCAATGGCTTCTTGTATTTTAGCAGAATTTAAACCCATTTCTGCCGGAGTGCGCCGTTCCCATGCTTCACCAAGTGCTGGATAGTAAACGGGAGGTGTTTTTTGAGCAAAAACAACTACGGTGAGCAAAAGATGCAAACATAATAGCAATAACTTTTGCATAATTATTTTTAGCATTAGACAGCAAGCAATCTTAAAATTTTCCCTTTTTTATTTTGAGAACACTCAAATAACAAACCCGCCTGCCAAATGACAGACGGGCACACAAATTTACTTTTTTGATCTTGTTAAGCGAGGCGTATCATTTACTTCAAAGCCCCACTCACCTAATTTTTTTGGTGTTTTTTTAAAAATGGCTTTCAAAAGGTCGCGGCTGCGCTTTACTAAGTTATCTAATCCTTTGATAATAGCATCGCGCTCGCGGTAAGCCTGCTCTGCTCGGCGAGCGTATTCTTCCGCTTCATTGTGTTTAGCCATTGCTTCCTTAATTTTTGGCCCGTACTCGTTCCAATTGTCGTCTGTAATGGCGTGCAAAGGACTATTAGAGCCATCCGCCTGATGTCTGGCGTAAATTCGACCAGCTAATTGCAATAGCTCGCCAACATTGGTCGGAATAATAATCCGAATAAAGATTGTTTTCATAAGCATAAAAAGTTTATTTGATTAAATAATTATAATGCAACATACCTTTTATGCTTATTTGCTGGGCTAATACAAAAATGCTTTATGTAATAATTGTGATGAATGGATAAAAAAGTTAGAATTGCCAGTAGTTGTGTAAGGTTGGGTAAAAAAAAATGCCGTTTAGTAATAAGGTTTGACAGATTTGTCATGACAAAAATAAAAATAAAAATAAAAAAAGCAATATAGGAATGCGTTTTTTATAAAAAGCTATATAATGGCGTTCAAGCACCCCCTTACAGCGTTCAAGCACCCCCTTACAGCGTTCAAGTACCCCCCTACAGCGTTCAAGTACCCCCCTACAGCGTTCAAGTACCCTCCTACAGCGTTCAAGTACCCTCCTACAGCGTTCAAGCACCCTCCTACAGCGTTCAAGCACCCCCCTACAACAATTTTATTAGCATTTGTAGCATGTTGTTATTCAGGTAATTTTGTCAACCAGCCCAAACATTTATGAAACCAGTCAGGGCGAACGTACATCATAGGACAACCGCCAGGTATTATTTTAACACCTAATTGTTTAGCAATTGCCAAAGCCTTCAAGTCAAAACTACCTGGTCCCATGCCTGTATGTATCCATATTTGTTGGATACCGCGAGCGGCGCAATCTCGCACCGCTTGCTCGCTGGCGTGGGCCGGTGTACAGAGTACAGCAGCCTCTACTGGTTGGGGAATAGACTGCACATTGGGGTAGCAGGGTACGTCCTTCACGGCATCCGCTTTAGGATTTACAGCAAAAACTTGGTACCCGTTGTTTTTTAATTTGTTATAAATAAGATTAGCTGGTTGATTTCCTTTACTAGAATAGCCCAATATAGCAATATTTTGCAGTTCTAAAAAGGATTTAATCAGAGGCAGATATACCGTATTCATAGCAATAAGGATTTAAGTACAAGTGTCAATTTGCTTATATATTTTATGTTTTGCATTGATAAATGTCATAGCATGAAAAAAAATTTGTCATGTAACTATTTTCAGATTTTTTTTTACAAAATCAAAATACAAATTTAGACAAAATGTGTTAAATTTACAGGCTTGAAAAGTATCAGAGGCGCGCGCAATTGTTTTGTTGGCGCTTTGTAAAAACGTGTTGTGCAATTCTTTTTTAAAAACATCAAATGAGTTGTGTAAGCTGTGCAATATATTTAAAAAGGAGGCATAAAAATGCATCATTGCGCAAGCAAAATGTTTGCTACACGTTATAAAATATAGCTATTTGCTAACAAAAAGCGACGCATTTTATCTTGGTGATAAAAAATTGCACCAAAAGTTAGTATGCCCTAAGTAATCGAATCATTTTTAACAATTTTCTTTATGGAGACTTACGGTTATGTTTTAAACATTGCCATGCCTATTTTTATTGGGCTATTTTTAGTAGAAAAGATTGTAGAATGGCGCATGAGGCGGCAAGTAATTCGTGGTTTGGACAGCGTATCAAGTCTTAGTTCTGGCATTACGAACGTTACAAAAGACGTATTGGGTATTGGTATTGGCATTATTGCTTATAGTTGGTTGGTAGATAAGGTGGCGCTCGTGCGTATTGAAAATACCGTGCTGACTTATGCCATTGCTTTTATTGTAATGGATTTTCATGGTTATTGGTCGCATCGGCTTAGCCACGAGATCAACTTCCTTTGGAATCGGCACATTATTCATCATAGCAGCGAGGAGTTCAATCTGTCGTGTGCTTTGCGGCAGTCGGTGTCAGGTTTTGTGAATTACTTCACCATTTTGTTGTTGCCCGCTGCGCTATTAGGTGTACCAGAGCAAGTGATAGCCGTAATAGCACCATTGCATTTATTCTTGCAATATTGGTATCATACGCGCCTAATTGGCAAGATGGGATTCTTGGAGAAAATTATTGTAACCCCTTCGCACCATCGAGTGCATCATGCTATTAACAAAGAATACCTCGATAAGAACCACTCGCAGATTTTTATTGTTTGGGATAAACTCTTTGGCACGTTCCAGGAAGAACTGGATGATGTGCCGCCGGTGTATGGTGTGACGCGCCCCGTGCGCACCTGGAATCCGATTCGTATCAATTTTCAGCATTTCTGGCTATTGCTAAAGGATGCTTGGCATGCGCGTAGCTGGTGGGACAAGTTGCGCATTTGGTTTATGCCTACTGGCTGGCGCCCGGCTGATGCAGCCAAAGAACATCCGGTATATGGTATTCAAGACCCCTATAATTTTGAAAAGTACAACACGCCGGCGTCTAAGGCCTTTATGGCGTGGGCTTGGGTGCAGATGTTTTTTTGTTATTTTCTACTGATGTACTTCTTTGCGTACATTGGGCGCATTGGTAGCCCCAATATTTTTGCTTATGGCGCTTTTGTCTTTCTTTGCGTGTTTGCTTATACCGAACTGATGGATCGTCGGAAGTACGCGATGTATATAGAGATCGCCAAATCAGCTGTGGGCTTATGGATTGTTTATTATCTGGGCGACTGGTTTGGCGCAAGCCAGACGGCAGTACCCTGGTTTACGTGGGTTGTTGTGGGGTATCTGATTCTGTCAGCGGGAGTAACTTCTTGGTTTGCTATCGTGGAGATTGGTAAAAGCGAGGCCAGCGGTACAAGAGGCATGTTGATGGTTCGTGGATAGGAGTAATACCATTTTCGATTTCGGAAGTGCGATTTTGTATTTTTGTAAAGTGTTAAAAAACAGGATTTTGAGAATAAGTACGTCCTTTCCAATTGAAAAGAGTGTAATAGATTGTAATGCCCTTTTTTCAAAATATCATATGCTATTAACAGAAGGTGCATATCAATGCAGCCTCACTACCTCACAGCGTGCATTGTGGTGAGTAGTGCTTGATTGTCCATTGCCACTCACTTGTTCATGCTGCTGGCACAAGTATTGCGCAAATGCATCGCATTAGAATCGAATGACATTTTCAGCACGGCCAACCGAAGTCTTTTCCTATTTTTGCAAAAATTTTTTCGCTGCATGAAATTGCTTATCAAAAACGCTCGCATCCTTGATGCCCGCTCACCGTATCAATCGCAAATGCTGGATCTATTCATTGAAGACGGCATCATTCGAGCCATAGCAGTCAATGTGCAAGCCGATGCGCCCATATTTGATGCAAAAGGCGCCTGCGTGTCCTGTGGCTGGATGGATGTGGGCGTACAGGCCTGCGACCCTGGTATGGAACATCGGGAAGACCTGCGTTCGGCGGCGGCAGCAGCGGCAGCTGGCGGCTATACAGCTATTGCGGTACTGCCTAACACACAGCCGGTTATAGATTCTAAATCAGAAATTTTATACATCAAACAGCAAACACAAGGATTCCTTGTTGACTGCTACCCAATCGGCGCTATTTCTGACAATTGCGCTGGCAAAGACATCTCTGAGATGCTGGATATGCACGTAGCAGGTGCGGTAGCCTTTTCTGATGGCTTGAAAGCCGTTCAGCACAATAGCCTAATGATCAAAGCCTTACAATATGCTATTGCCTGTAATGGTATCCTTATACACCAACCTTTGGATGCGACTATAGCCCCCGACGGCCAAATGCACGAAGGATTGGTTAGCACCATGTTAGGCATGAAAGGGATACCGGTACTGGCAGAGGCCATGATGGTACAGCGTGATCTGCAATTGTTGGCATATACGCAAGGGCGCTTGCATTTGGCCAACATCAGCACAGCGGAGTCTGTTGCCCATATCCGCGAAGCCAAGGCGAAGGGTTTACAAGTGACCGCTTCCGTAGCTGCCTTGCATCTAATGTTTTCGGATGAGGCGATTGCGGAGTTTGACGCCAACTTTAAAGTGATGCCGCCTTTGCGAAGTGAAAAAGATCGGCAAGCATTAATAGCTGGTTTGCAAGATGATACGATTGATTTTATCAGTTCTAACCACGTACCAGTGGATGAAGATGGCAAGAAACGCGAGTTTCCGTATGCCGACTTTGGTGCCATTGGTTTGGAAACTGCTTTTGGAGTAGCCTGCACGGCATTGCAGGAGCAGCTGCCGCTGGCGCGTCTGATTGAAAAATTGTACCTGAGTCCTCGCAAGATTTTGAATTTGGAACTCCCTGAAATCGCTGTAGGTGCTATGGCTAACCTAACTATTTTTGACCCCACACAACGCTGGACAGTACAGGAAGGTGCTATTCGCAGCAAATCGAGTAATACGCCGCTAATAGGGCATGAACTCACAGGGCGAGTTTTAGCGATTATAAACAATCATCAATCGGAAATTTTTCATCATCCATAGAAAAAAAAATGTTGTACCAAAAATTTGACAGATTTTAGAGCAACTTTAAACAAATTTTATTCTTTCATCTGTAAAAAACACAACACCATGAGTACCCTGAATGCACCCAACAAGATGCAAAATGACGTTTCTCCACGCCCCACCGGCATACGCTACGGCTTTATTGCCGCACTGATTACGATTGCACTCGCGATGACCTTTCATGTTACTGGTATGAGCGACTATTCCAATCAGAATAGTGCTATGAACTGGATATCTTCGTTGCTTAGCTATGCCGTTATCATCGGTGCCCTGGTATTGGCGATGAAGAAGCATCGTGAGGACTTAGGCGGCTACCTGACCTTTGGGCAAGGCTTTACGACTGGTTTCTGGGCCATTTTGATCATCTCTATCGTATCGGCGGTCTGGTCTTTATTATTTTTCTCTTTCATTGCACCGGATGTTATTGATACGATGCTCGAAACTGCGCGCGACCAGATGGCTGAACAACAAAAGTTGAGCGAAGAACAAATTGAGCAGGCCATGCAATTCACCAATTGGATGATGTCGCCAGTTGCGCTTACGTTTCTCGCGGCAATAGGTACTCTTATTATGGGTATTATTTTTGATTTGATTATAGCAGCTATCATGCAACGCAAATCACCGGTTGAAAACATGATATAAAAATCATAGTAACAACCCCAAAGATTCTATTTGATTATGCAACATGCTATTGCAATACGATATGGCATTATAGGGGGAGTAGGCGTTCTTGCCTACTTCCTGCTTTTTTACCTGAGCAATGTGCGCTTATTTTTCAATCCTGTTGTAGTTTGGAGCGTACTGATTGTTTACATAGCCGCTATGGTTGGGGCCTGTGCGAAGCAGCGGCAGCAGCAAGCTCATTTCTCTTTCCGGGAAGCCTTGCGTACAGCCTTTCTTACTTTTGCTATAGCCAGTTTGTGCTATCATGTTTTTATTTACCTGATGTATAATGTTATTGACCCAGAACTGATGGAAGTACAAAAAGAATTATTTTTTGAACAGATGACCGCTATGGCCCAGCGCTTTAATTTGAAGGACTTAAAAGATCAAATAACGGAATTCTCTGCAAACGATTTTCGGGTTACGGTGCGCAATTCTACTATGGCACTCGGTCAGAGCCTCATTGGCGGCTTTCTATTAGCACTGGGCGTTGCTGCACTCATGCGGCGAAATTAAACTACAAACCTTTTTTACATAAAGAAAGTTAAATGTTTCGAGCAACCAAACCGCCATGCAAGAGGTTGTATCGGCGTACCGTGCGGGTATCTGTCAAACGCACTTGATTTGGATTGGCTTTTCACTTTTTCGTCAAAGTTTTGCTGTATCTTGCAGCGTGATTTTTTCAAGTGTATTCATTATTACGAGGTGCTACATGGTATTAAATTTTGCACTTGAATTCAAATCCCTTGTTTTCAGCCGATTATAAAATAAATTAGGCTCAAATGTTTAATGAATAACTCCTTACGCCTATATATCCATGATAAAATCAACATTTCATTCGACTATATTCTTACTTAGCTTTTGGGTTGTCAGTTTGGGCTGTGAAAGGCAGCCCAGCAATACCGACCGCACGGTCAGCCAACCCGAATTATCGGCAAATCCGGTTGGTACGAATCGCAGTGTTTCTACAAATGGCAAGCGCTCGCCTGGCATTGCCGAGGACTATATCAATACCAATCGGGTAATTTGGCAAAAACCGGATATGATTATTGATTTGTTAGGTGACCTTTCGGGCAAAACCGTTGCCGACATTGGTGCGGGTACTGGTTTTTTTGCGTTGCGCATCACGCCGCGAGCTAAAAAAGTGATTGCGATTGATATTGACAGCCGTTTTGTGAATTATCTTGACAGTGTAAAAGTGCTCGAACTCCCCGAAAACATGCAGAGCCGTCTTGAAGCGCGCTTAGCCGAACCAAATGACCCGCATTTGAAACCCGGTGAAGTAGATATTATCATGATTGTCAACACCTTTATGTATATTCAAAATAAAATAGATTATCTAAAAATATTGCATCGGGGCTTATCCCCACAAGGGCGCTTGCTGATTGTTGATTTTAAGAAAAAACGCACGCCGATTGGGCCGCCATCCGAAATTCGCACGCCCATACACGAGGTGGAGGAAGCCCTTTATACGGCAGGCTATCGCAACATACAAACGAATGACACTGCGCTGGATTATCAATATATCATAACAGCGGAGAAATGATATTCATCATTTTAGCTGCGGCGCAATTCGATCAAAGCGACCTCCGGCAGGATGCCTACGCGCCCCGGATAGCCCAAGAAGCCAAGCCCCCGATTGACGTATAAATACTGCTGCCCTTTTTGATACAATCCAGCCCATTGTTTATATAAAAATTGCGCTGGGCTCCACCGGAAACCAGGGATTTCCACGCCAAACTGAAAGCCGTGCGTGTGCCCGGAAAAGGTAATCGCAATATCGCGAAACAAGCCGTTGACTTCCAAATCCCAGTGTGTCGGATCGTGCGAGAGTAGTAATTTTAAAACCGTATTTTCGGTGCCATTCATGGCCCGAGCTAAATCTCCGCGCTTCGGAAAACGCGCTAATGCCGAGTGATTCTCCACGCCAATAATGGCCACTGATTGATCTCGGATACTGAGAATTTTATGCTCATTGAGCAGCAACTGCCAGCCGAGCTGCTGGTGTATATTTTTCAATTGCTCCAAATTAGCCCGCTTGGCTTCTATATTCTCCCAAGCAACGTAATCACCATAATCGTGATTGCCCAATACCGAGAATACCCCATAGCGGGCGCGAATTTTATCAAATACGTCTAAGTACGGTAGCATTTCTTCGGCTCGATCGTTCACCAAATCACCAGTAAAAAACACCAAATCCGGTTGTTCGGCATTGATCAGATCAATCGCGTGTTTCACCGGTTCTTTGAAAGTAAAACTGCCAGAATGAATATCCGAAATTTGCACAATGCGCAATCCCTCCAGTGCCGATGGCAGATTTTTCAGTTTGATCGTCTCCCGGAATACCTTGTACCGATACGGATTACGGATAATGCCGTAGGTGAGCGTGGCAAAAGGAATACTCCCCAATAGAATGCCCATCTGCGCAAGAAACCGCGAACGGCTATTGTCCACATTGGGTGTGCTCTGGCTAATGCGATCGCCGATCCATGCCGCCAAACGCCGCAAGTCATCAATTAGCAAAAGCGGCAAAATCATCACCTTAGAAAGATAGGCAATAAAAACCAAGGTCCGCAGGATCGTATAGAATGCTTTCGCCGATTGCGGAACATTGGTGTAAGCCGCAAGTAATAGCAAAATCAGTGCTGACACCGGAACGCTCCAATACAAGATAGCAAGCGCCAACCTGGCTGAGCCTGACCAACCCTGCGACAACACGCGAAAAGCCTGAAAAGCATACCAGTCAATAGCCAAAAGAAACCCTAAAAAAACAAGTAAGCGCATCGGGTGAAATTTTGTTACAAAAACTGTAATGAGATCGCACGCCTTTTTGTTGCCTAATTGCGGTTGAAATGTGTAATTTCGCGCCGAAAAGATTCTCAACCCCCTAACCCCCTAACCCCCTAAACCTTTAAACCTTTAAACTCTTCAACCTTTCAACCTATGATCCCATCCATTCCCAATTTAAAACATACCGATTCTGGTCATTTTTTTCTAATCGCTGGCCCTTGCGTGGTAGAAAGTGAAGCGCTATGCATGGAAGTAGCGGAAACGGTAAGCCGCATCTGCGACCGCCTGCACATTCCGTACATTTTCAAAGCGTCGTATCGAAAAGCCAATCGTTCCCGACTTGATTCTTTTACTGGCATTGGCGATGAACTGGCGTTGGATATTTTACAAAAAACAGGCGCTGCTTTTGGAGTGCCTACGACCACCGATATTCATGCTGATGAAGAAGCTGCCCTGGCTGCCGATTATGTAGATGTATTGCAAATTCCGGCATTTTTGTGTCGCCAGACCAGTTTGTTGGTGGCGGCCGCCGATACGGGCAAAGTAGTAAATGTGAAAAAAGGACAGTTTCTCAGCCCGGAAGCCATGAAATATGCGGTGGATAAAATTGTACAGTCGGGGAATGACCGTGTGATACTCACCGAGCGCGGCACTACTTTTGGCTATCAGGATTTGGTGGTGGATTTTCGGGGCATCCCTGTGATGCAAAGCCTCGGCGCGCCCGTTGTACTTGATTGTACCCACTCTTTGCAGCGGCCCAATCAGGCTTCCGGCGTCACAGGCGGGCAGCCCGCACTCATTGAAACCATCGCCAAAGCCGGTATCGCCGTTGGTGTGGACGGGCTTTTTATAGAGACACACCCCAGACCGGCCGAAGCCAAAAGTGATGGCGCTAACATGCTGCCATTGAACCAACTGGAAAGATTGCTCGAACGGTTGCTGCGAATTCGGGAAGCCACACAGAAAAAGTAGCGGTCTGCAAAAAGGCATTGACTTTATCGTTGAAAATGTGTACATTACACCAAAATTGCAGGTAGTGAGGCAGAATGTATGATGATTTTGAAAAATGGACAATGAGGCGTAGC
>CALMSP010000248.1 GCA_937872405.1 uncultured Saprospiraceae bacterium
TACGCCTCATTGTCCATTTTTCAAAATCATCATACATTCTGCCTCACTACCACTTATTTACCAGTGGTTCCTCTTGAAAATTTTTATCCATTATTTCAATGAAATGCCATCATACATTTGACATCACAACCGAAAATTCGGTATAGTCTTGCATGAGGTAATTTGTTGCTTTGTATAATCCTTTGCCTCCCGAAAGCTGCCAGTTCAGGTCATTTCTAATAAACCATCTGGAATAGAATCTTAATTTGTCGGACAAGGCGTAGTTAATGTTAGCACTTAAATTGGATTGAAAGGCTTCGCCTATAAAATTAGTAGCAACTTGCTGTATTGCATTACCGAGTGTACCGCCTACCGTACTATACATTTTCTTTTTCTTCGTAATGATGTTGATGACCGCTCCGCCCTCTGCATCAAATCGGGCTGGTGGATTGGAATAGATCTCAATTTTATCCACTGAACTCGCATCTATAGAGCCAAGAAGCTCTTTAGCGGCTTCCCTACTTTGGCGGCTTCCAATGCCATCTATTAGTATCAGTACATCTCCCCTCTGGTTAACAGTAATTTGATTGGTTTTATAATCTATTGTAACTCCGGGCAAAAAATCTATAATTTGTAAAGCATTATAACCATACGACAAAGGAGAAGTGCTGATATTTGCAATAAGGCGGTCGGATTTTCTTTCGATAAAATTCTTTTTTACCTGCACCGTCACTTCAGGTAAAAGAATAGCACTTTCCTTTAGCATGAAAAAGCCTATGTTGATGTCTTCTTTATCAATCAGATATTCACCTATATTTATTTTCGGAAAATTTAGCCCACTTATTTGTAAGATGTACACTCCTGGTGTAATATCTTCTAATAAAAAAAACCCGGATGAATCACTCAATGCCCCCTTGACAAAAGTACTGTCTTCTTTATGATTGATAGAAACTATAACATAAGAAATCGCCTCTTTTTGTTCGTTAATAAGGTGTCCAGATAATTTGTATTGTGCCTGCAAGGGTGAAGACAGAAAAATGATTAGCAATACTGTGGCACATGCAGTATATTGAACCTTAGAAAATATTAGGATCCATCTTCGGAAGGAAGAAACAACTTTGGAGAATTTATGGTAGGTGAACATGCACATAAACAACTACTTTATATTCGTTCACATTCGTGAATATTAAATAAAAATAAAGATAAATTTCGAGGTTGTAAAGGAATTATGTGTTAAATAATTGTTAATTTTTTCCTTTCGTTATTTGCTGCGCAATCGTTGAGCCTTGGCAGAGGAGGTACGAAAATTTGACTTTAACATCAATAACTCATTGATTTTCAACGTATAATATTGTGTCTTTTTCATTTTATTACCAGCTATACCATCCGGTCAGAATCACAAAACTGGCAAATCTTTTATAGTTCACTTATTTTACATTGTTTATCATATTGAAAAGCATGAAGTTACTTTAGGTTTATCAAGATTTAGAATGTTAATCATAAGGAACGTTGTAATTGCTTTGTTATTTACTCGATTTTTCATTAACAATAAGCCTTTAGACGACTTTATCATTCAATAAATAGCAGCAAAACTTCTGTACAAAAGATATTGTAAAATCGGGAGACTTGTTGTACCTTTGTCTGCCCGAAAAAATATTCGGGTTGAGGCGAGTTCACTGCTGCTTTGGCATTGAGCGCTTGCGGCTCCGTAGTACAATGGATAGTATGCAGGTTTCCGGAGCCTGAGATCCAGGTTCGATTCCTGGCGGGGCTACTAACACCCCCTTGCGGACAAGCGTCAGGCAAGGGGTTGCTGTTTTACAGGGCTGTGAGTCTGTGGCTAATCGCACACCAGCGCCAGTTTCATATCAGAGCTGATAGCTAAGCGAGTAATATTGTTGATATTATAAAAGCGCAAATCCGCCACTTCGCGCCAGGCGGGTCGGGGGCTACGCGGGTTGTACCGGAACAATTTGCTGCCTTTACCCATGAGGATAGAGCCATCCTGAAGCACCACAAAATCCTCAACACCGGATATCGTATTCGTAATCTCTTCGCCAGCATTACTGCCTGTATTCATTTTTCTTTGCATCAGTTTCCAAGGGCCGATGTTATCCTTTTTTACATAAACCAGATTGCCGTTTGGCATTAATCGGAAGCAGCGCCCGACATTCGTGGCTACGCCTTCCAATTTGTCATCGCGCACATTCGCAATTGCTAATTGATTTGGGTTGGTTGTCAGGAATACAGCTACTTGTGAGCTATTTAGCCAATGGTAGTAGCCAATATTTTTAAAATATTTAAAAACCGGCTTGCCGTTGTCCATTAGGTCTATTGGAAATTCCCACAAACGCAGTGCCGTATCACGCATAGTTATTTCCTGCCGCACCGCCGAGAAAGCATATACATTGGGCATCAAGGAAGGAGAGTACTCGCCTTCGGGCGTTTGAGTGAGGCGGGTTTTGGTATTATTACTTAAATTAAGCAAGTACAACTCAGGCTGTCTTTCGGTGGGCAATTGCACCGATACACATAGTTCATTTTCGTTAAAAAAAGCCGGATGATTGTTGTACCCATTGGGGTTGAAGGCTGTCAGATAGCGTGGTTTTGTGAGTTCTAACGTCGAATCGGACGGTTGTCTCAATTGAAATAAATAGATATTAGAGACCGGAATGGGCTGGGCAGAGGTAGCAACTACGCCCGTTAATAACAGCAGAACCATTTTCATGCGTTTCATAGCAGCGCGATTTTGGTGACGTGGGCAAAAATACGTTAAGTTTGGAAAGATTTGGCGGCTTTTTGACAATAGTGTTGATTTGTGGGCAACAATAGATGTTTTTTTTGATTTTAGAAAGGTGGATTTGCGTTAAGCTTTCCGACGGCGCTTTGCTTGAAGCACATTTTTTATTCATTATTAATGTAAAAATTGCCTTATGTCACGCTTCGTACTAATTTTACTTTTATTGAACAAAGTTAGCGGTTTTGCACAAACCAATTTCCGTCTGGAGGAAGTAGCAAGCGGCTTCAGTCAACCGGTTTCTATGACACACGCGGGTGATGAGCGCCTGTTTATTGTGGAAAAACGCGGTACCATTCGAGTGCTCCAAGCAAACGGACAGGTGCTGCCTACACCTTTTTTGAATATTACAACTCGCGTGAATGCGATAGCCAGCGAGCGTGGGCTGCTTGGCTTAGCTTTCCATCCAGATTATGCTCGGAATGGTTATTTTTTTGTAAACTATACGAACAATCAAGGGCATACGCATATATCGCGCTTTCAGGTGCGGCCCGACAACCCCAATGAGGCCGACGCAAATAGTGAGCAAGTGTTGCTGGTTATCAATCAGCCTTTTTCTAATCATAATGCTGGTGATTTAGCTTTCGGCCCCGATGGCTATTTGTACATAGGCACAGGCGACGGTGGCTCTGGCGGCGATCCGCAGAATGTTTCACAAAACCGGCAGTCGCTGCTCGGTAAGATGCTTCGGCTCGATGTGAATGGGAGCGGTGCCTATGCGATTCCTTCGGATAATCCGTTTGTGGATGACCCCAGTACGCGCAACGAAATTTGGGCATTGGGCTTGCGCAATCCTTGGCGCTTCAGTTTTGATCGCCTTACGGGCGAACTTTGGATAGCGGATGTGGGCCAAAATGGCTGGGAAGAAATCAATGTGCAGCCTGCCAATAGTAGCGGTGGCGAAAATTATGGCTGGCGCTGCTACGAAGGGGATGCCAATTTCAACACTGGCGGATGCGGCCCCAGAGCAGGCTTTACGTTTCCGGTACATATCTATCCGAATCAGGGCGCTAATGGTGCAGGTTGCTCTATTACAGGTGGTTATGTATATCGGGGTCGTGCTTTCCCATCCTTGCAGGGGCAATATATTTATGCTGATTACTGCTCTGGGCGCTTCTGGTCGTTGCGTACGGATGGGCAGGGCGGTTGGGTCAATACCGAGTGGCTCAATTTGGGTAATTTCGAGTTTGTCGCTTTTGGCGAAGACCATCACGGCGAACTGTACGTAGCAAGCATCAACTCGGGCCGTATTTTCCGTATTGCGGTAGCCGAATCACCTACGGCAGTGGCTGACGAGTTGCAATTAAAGCGTTTTGTGCTCGCACCTAATCCAACGCAGGATATTATTCGCTTAGATATAGAAGTGGAAAACGCGACCACCTATCAGTTTCGACTGCTTGACGCCACCGCCCAAACGCTTCGGGAATGGCAGGATAATGTAGGCGCAGGCTACACAAAAACAGTAGATATGCAAACTTTGCCAGCGGGCGTTTACTTTTTGCAAATACAAAAGGGCACACAGACCTTGGTGCGTCGGGTGTTGAAATTGTGACACTATCTCAAGCGGGGTACAAGCCTGATTATTGATGAAGATAAAACATGATATTCTGTTGTGAAATAATTGTAATTTCTTGAGGCGTTGTATAATTTTTTTAAGTTAAACGCTTTATTACCAATTAGTTAAAAACGAGTTGGGTTGTAATTTAGAGTAAATAATTATGCCCTGTCTATTAATACCGCAATAATAATGCCCGCGGCTACCGCTGCATTCAACGATTCAGCGCCTGCGTGTTGCGGAGCAGGAATAGTAAGCCGATTGGTGAGTAGCGCGGCGGTATCCTCTGCGATGCCGCGACTTTCATTGCCAATCACAATCAAACCATGCTGGGGTAGGGTAGTGCGGAATAAATTGTCGCCATCCAACACCGCGCCGCATATCGGCAAGGTTGGAAATGCGGCAGTGAGTTCTGGCAAATTGCGCTCCAAGCAAGGCACGCGCAATATCGCCCCCATAGAGGCTTGTACAACTTTTGGGTTGTACACATCAACACAGCCTGGCGAGCAGAATACATAGCGCAGTCCAAACCAATCGGCTATGCGCAGTAGTGTACCCAAATTGCCGGGGTCTTGAATTTGATCAAGGTATAGCGAGAAGCCCTCCAATGCCAGCGAAGTAATCGTTGGCGGCTCTGGAATGTCGGCAACGGCCAGCACCTGATTGGGGGTACTCAATCCAGATATTTTATGCAATTCGGCTGGGCTAATCGGATGCATAGGTACGTTGCAATAGGTAAGCAATAGCGCATTGGCATCAAGCCATTCGGGTAAGGCATAAAGGCTCGCCATACGGATGTGCTGCTGTTGCAGGATTTCCCGAACCATTTTGTCACCCTCAACCACAAAATTGTTATACTTTTGCCGGAACTTCTTAAGCTGAAGCGAACGAACAAACTGAATATGTTGCTTGGAAAGCGTCATCCTTGGGTTTTGCTATGCGATAAAATGCAATATTATCAAGATTTGATAAAAATATTTTACGGCATTGCCATTTTATTGTCGTTAAGTTCCTGTAATGTAACGAAATATTTGCAGGATGACGAATTTTTGCTTCAGCGCAACACAATCAAATTTGTTGGAGATGAAAAAATTGCCAACCGACCGACTCTAAGATACGAATTATCAACACTTTACAAGCAAAAGCCGAATACCAATTTTCTTTTCCTTTTCCCACGCGAATGGTTTTATTATGCTACCCGCGACAGCAAAGATACCAAGTTTAGGCGCTGGCAGCGGCGGGTCATTGCGGAGCCACCTACTATTTACAATAGAGTTATTGCCGATAGTACCAGCCGCTCAATGGTTTATTTTTTGCAATACAATGCTTACTATGGTGCTGAAGTGTTTCCGATAGAGTCACCAAAAAAAAGGCAGCGCATGCAAGTGGTCTATCATGTCAATCCTGGTAGGCAGACACTTATTGATACGGTTATTTTTCAAAGCCAGGATTCCGGCATTCATCAGATACTCCAGCGCACCAAAGACCGTAGTATGCTCAAACAGGGCGAGCCACTTACGCTTAATGCTTACGAGCGAGAAAAGGAGCGCATTGCTCGTTATCTGCGTAACAATGGCTACGCTTACTTCTATGCTGGCTATGTGGCACCCTTGGATGCAGACACTTCAAAGGAATTGCACAATGTGCCAGTATATCTGGAAGTGCTGCCGCCTGCCCGTGATAGTATGCACCAGCTTTACACTATTGGGCGTGTAGTGGTGTATCCGCAATACGACCCCCTGGCAGAAGAGCCCAAACTGCGCGATACGCTTATCGGGGGGGTATTATTCAAAACACCTACCAATACCTTTCGGGTGCGGCCACAAACGCTTTTAGAATCCATCGCACTGCGCAGTGGCGATGCCTACAGCCAAGATAATTACGACAAAACGATTCGGCAATTATCTGCATTGGGCACTTATAAATTTGTGCGCATCAAGGAAGAGCCGGATAGCTTGGAAAGTAACATCATCCACTTTCGAATAGAGCTGACGCGCAACCCTAAAATGGAATTTGGTGTGGACCTGGAAATCAATTACACCAACCGAAGCGTGACTTCTGGCGCGGGCAACTTAATTGGAATGTCACTCAATCCCAGTTTGCGCAATCGCAATTTCTTAGGAGGAGCAGAGCTGCTGGTTACCAATTTGTCGGCGGGTGTTGAAGTGAATCCGGCTGCGCGCGACAATAGTTTTTGGAATACCATTGACCTACGCTTGCAGTCGGATTTATATTTTCCAAAATTTCATGATTATATGAGTATTTGGCGCGGTTTGTACAGCGCCAGAATCAGCAGTAAAGGAGGAATTATCAGTGATAATTTTTACCGACTGTTGCATGAAAATGCCAACACAAGGCTATCAGCAAGCTATAATTATTTGTTGCTTCTTGGGTTTTATCGTTACAACCTGCTCAACGCAAGCTATGGCTATGATGTGCAGCGTATCAGCGCTGGCAATACGCAGCGCTTTATCATCAATCATGTGGGGGTGGATTATCTGCGCCCCATCACCGAGCCAGCTTTTGATGAAATCCTACGCGCCAACACTTTCTTGGAGCGAAGCTTCGGTCAGCAGCTTTTTGCGAGTTTGCTTTTCCGCGATTTTAGCTATACTTTCAGCAGCCGACCAGGGCGCACTGGGCATTCGCATTATTTTGGTTTCAATGTAGAAATGGCTGGCGCCGAAATATGGGCGGGCAACTCCATTTACAATGCGTTTGCTTTGCGTTCGGATACCCTGCGATTGGGTAAAACGGATTTTTCACAATACGTTAGCGCTGAAATAGACTATCGCCATTATAAGCAGTTTTCGCCAAAAAACAGCACCGCTACCCGTATCAGCATTGGGCTGGCGCGTCCTTTTGGCTATACCACGGATGTACCTTATGTGAAGCAATTTTATGTTGGCGGTCCCAATAGTATTCGTGGTTGGGCAGTGCGGGCGCTTGGGCCAGGCGGCTACGAAGATCCCGATACCCTGCGCAACCTGCCGGGCACACGCAATCGCTTGTTTTTTTATCAAACCGGCGACCTGAAAATGGAATTCAGTTTTGAATACCGATATAATATTTTTTGGCGACTCAATGGCGCGTTTTTTCTGGATGGTGGCAATGTGTGGACGCTTCGGCCCGACCCCTCGCGCGAAGGTGCGCGCTTTTTGTTGCGGCGAGCGCGCATCCCTGAAAGCAAACATGATTATCCGTACAATGACGCTTTCTATCAACAGATTGCGCTGAGCAGTGGTATGGGGCTGCGCTTTGATTTTTCTTACTTTGTATTTCGGCTCGACATGGGCGTGCGCCTGCGAAGCCCTTATCCGCTAAGGCCCAGCAACGGCAATGCCAACGAGCGCGATTACTGGTACAATTTTGATAACTGGCGCTTCCGCGATATTAATTTTAATTTAGGGCTGGGCTACCCGTTTTAGGCTATCTATTTTTACTGTTACATGGCGGGGCCCTGCCAAATCAATATTTTATTACAAAATCGGCATATCCAAAGAGTTTTCCAGTTCGGTTATTTTTTCTAAAAGCCAGCTTTTATTGAATACCGTGGTTGTAGCGTTAATGTCTTGGCGCAATTTGTTTACTTCCTGGCGAATTTGTTCGGTCTTCGCAAAACCCAAAAGCGTGCGGATGCGAGCAGCCTGACGTGCGAATTTAAAAAGATTTTTATGTCCTTCTCGTTGAAAATCAGCTAATAACTTATCCCGACGAAGATAAAGCAGAAAAGACTGCGTCAAAGAGCACAGCGTCTCGTATTCATCAAGATCATAATATGTTCGCAATAACAAGGCTTTTGCGCCGAGGTTGTAGCGCAGATCACTATATTCTACTTGCGTGAGCAAATTGAGCACCTGGTCGTACTGATGCGTAGCATAATAATACGACGCGAGGTTGAAGCGATACGCATTGTCGAGCGATTCGGGTGGTAGCCGGTCGCGGTACGCTTCAATGAACTGGCGCACCCAGTCCATTTCACCAAGGCGAATGCCCGTGGTTGTTATATTTTTATAATGCCACTCCGACAGGTAGCCATCCTCTACTAATAGCCCTTGCGACAATTGCGCCTGGTATAGTTTGAAAATTTCACCCAGGAATTGCTCCTCCCCTTTATTAATTTGCTGAATGCAATAGTTTTGAAAATAATTATAGATGTAATATAATTCTTGTTTGGCAATACCCGCCTCATGCTGTTGCAACGTTTGTAGGGCATTGAAATAATGCGTGTTTTCGTGTTGGGTGACCATACAATAGATCTGATAATACAGCAAAATCAGAGGTTCGCCCGCGTACACGGCAGCATTGTCGCCCACTTCGCGCAGCACCGATTCGAGCATGCGTGCAGAGTAATCCACATTCAAAATGGTGCGCCGAACCTGCATTTCACAAGCATCTTTGAGCTTTTCGAGGATGTAAAATTTATCAAGATTATTTTGTTTCAGCTGGATGCTGTGGTCAGTTCGGCGGCGCTCAATCTGATTATAATAATTGTTGGCCTCAGCAGCCAAGCGGTAGCTGTAGTCATAGTGGGTATGATCGGTTGTGTGCTGTGCATTCCAAAAGTCTTCTGATTCTTTTAGCACTTTTTCGTATTGTACGTATTGCTTTTTGATGCGTAGAGCCTGTAATAATAACAACTGGTGCAGGCCTTCCGTTTGGCGGTATTGCTCCACGCTGAGGAAAAGATCAAACAAGCGCAGCGCATATGTAAAAACCAACGCTAATTTGCGCTGATCGTAGGGTTCATCAACGAAAATAGCCGCAGCGATAGCCGGTCGCGTGCAGGCTTCTGTGTGAAAATTGGGATATTGATCACTCAGATAAGCGATAAGCGCGCGCAAATCCTTGTGTTTGTTGAAATAAGGCGAGTGCGCTAACTCCCGAAATCGCGTCATCTCCTTGCGATCAAGCGCTGCCAGCAGGCGCAGTAATTTATTTTCACGCATTTTCAATTCATTTTTTTCAACAAAAAAATATTTCAAAATATTGAAAACCAGTGTTTTATTATAAAAAAAGAGTGAAAAAAAATCAAAAAACAAGGTATAAAGTATTTTTTTTCTATGCAAAGAAAGAAGATGTTTGTAGTGTGAAAATTTGTACACAACCAAAGATTTTGCCAAAATCATGATCGAGCAACCTAAACCAACTACTATCTGGAGCACTTTGGTGCTACTCTTATTTACACTAACTACTTTGGCTCAACAGAACGCATGTATCAACTTTAGTGATCACATCGAACGAGGAACCTATGGCGCAGCAACGGGATACCTGCCCGGCGACGAACTCTTCACGGCGAATGGGGTGCGTGTGCAACTCGAAAATTTTCAATATTTTGATGGCTCTATTGGTTTTTTGAATGCGGAAATTAATGAAGGACCGATTTTTGGCGATAATAATGGTGATTTGATTTCTGGCAATTATATTATTCCCAGCAACGTTAATTTACTATTTGATTTTACAGGGCTTTCTACGCAAGTAACACAGGTTTGTTTCAACTTCATTAACGGTGGCGGCATGGAAAACATTGCCGTTAATGGGCAACCGATTCTGGCGGTGCAAGGCTTTGCTGCTTTGGCGGCCCTTGAAGTAGCACCAGGCGTGGTGGCCAGCGTGAATTTGTCGCCAGGGCTTGGCTTTCCGGCTGGTACCCTATGCCTTACCGGCAATATTCAGAGCCTGCTCATAGGCGGCAAAGAAACCGCCATTGACAATATTTGCTACATCCTCGCAGAGGAAGAGGAAGAAGAGGATGACCCAGCCTGTACTATTCATAACCTACGCCTTCGTCCGCAACCTTGCACACCCAATGGCATCTTTTTTATTGAAACTTCGTTTGAGTTTGATAACGGTGGCAATGCCGGCTACATTGTAGAAGTAAATGGTCAGGTGCTGGATACTTTTAGCTATGATGCTGCGTTTCCGAGGCTGGGGCCTTTCCCTGGCGACGGGCGCAGCTTCGATGTCGTGGTGCGCGATGCGCGTTCGCGCTCGTGTCGTGATTCGGTGCGTATCGGCCCGATTTTGTGTAGCAATCAGTGCCAGATCAACAATTTACAGGCCGGCTTGATCCAATGCAGCAATGATGAAGCCGATGGCTATTGCCTTTCACTCGACTTCAACCGACCGCAGGGGCTATTCATCAGTTTTGATGTTTTTTTGAATGGCGAACTGCTCGATACCTACACCAATCAGGATTTGCCTGTACAACTTAGTGGCTTGGAATTTCCTGACAGTATGACCCAAGCGGTGTTGCGCGTGTGCGCCAACAACTTTCCTAATTGCTGCCTGAGCGATACGCTACCGCTGCTCAACCGAGCTGCTTGCGTAAATTTTGACGATGTGGCAAAACCTGCTTACGGTAGCGCTACGAATGATGCGCCAGGAACCCTTTTCCACGAAGATGCTGCTGTACTTTTCCGCATCACCGGCGTGCCAGCGCTCGATTGGACGCAGAGCTTCGGCAACCTTAACCGGCTGGAAGCTATTGTATTCCCAGCATTTTCGGCTGCCAGCGGGCAGTTTTTGGCTTTGAACAGCATCGCTGTATCCATGAATTTTACAGCCTATCGGGATACGGTAAAAGAAGCAACACTCGATTTTTATCATGGAAGTGGCTCTATTGTATTGGCAGCCAACGGCGTACAACCTACTATTTTTTATAATCCGACGGAAGGCGAATATACCATCGGGCCCAATGTGAAAGTGGTAATTGATTTTGAAACGGATCGCCCGTATGGCAAAATGATTTTTAGAGGCAATATTCAAACGCTGTTGATCGGCGGGGCCAATCTGTGGATAGATAATCTCTGCTTCAAAGTGGATAGGCGCCAGCAGGATGATGACCGCGAATGCCGTATTCACAATTTGGAAGTATTCTCGAACCTTTGTGACGGACGAAGCAACTTCTTTGTGGACCTTAAATTTGAGTACGAAGATGTATCTGACTACTTTGGCGTCCGCATCAACGAATCAGAAAACTTCCGGGTGTACCGCTACAGCGAACTGCCGCTGCGCTTTGGGCCTTATACGGCGCCATTGGATGAACCCTTGATTTTCAGTGTGTTCGATCTGGAGCAGGATACTTGCACCGCTACTGCCATGCTCGAACCGGCGGATGCCGACTGTGGTAATTGCAATCTGAGCAATGCGCGTTTCCGCGATCTGGTATGCTTGGAGAATGGAACGTATCAAATTACGATTGATTTTGACCGCCAATACGAGGGTGAAACATTCACTATTCAATCTATTTATGGATTCACGGGCACGTATCGCTACGACGAGTTGCCGCTGCGCTTGACCATTCCTATTGTACGCAACAACGACAAACTCATTATTTGCGATAAGCGCAATGGTAGCTGTTGTATCGAATTGAGTTATGACCTTTGCAACACCAACCCGCCAGCGTGCGCCCTTACAAATGTTACAACTAATGATATTGAGTGTATTGGTGACAGCCAGTACAAGGTCACGATCAATTTCAATCGCACCAATGTTGGCGAAACTTTTACGTTGCAATCGCGTGCGGGCTTTGAGGGTACGTATAGCTACGCCGCGCTGCCGCTGCGCCTGACATTGCCCATACCGCTGGGTGGTTTTGATGAGTTGCGCATTTGCGACAAGCAAAACCCCAACTGCTGCCTGCGTTTAGAATATGATTTGCCCTGCGATGACGATGATGATACCTGCAATATTGGCAACCTGAGCTTGGTGGCTCAGTCCTGCAATGCGGATGGCAAATATTTTGTAAAACTAAATTTTGAACACGATAACACCGATGATGCCTTTGCGCTCTTTGTAAATGGCGCTTTATTTGGCAATTTTGAATATGATGAACTACCACTGCTCGTTGGGCCGTTCCCTGGCGACGGGCAGACCAGCCACACTTTTAAGGTCGCTAATATTGGGCGCGATTGTGCCGCTTCGAGTATCCTTTCGCCTGTTGCTTGTGGTACAAGCAGCTGCCAGCTTACGGGTTTTACGGCACAAGCATCTGATTGTCAGGAGGGTAAATTCAATATAAAACTGTCATTCCAAGCTCAGGATGCAGGCACCAGTGGTTATTTGGTGTTTGTATCTGGACAGTTGTTTGGCCCCTTTGATTATGGCAACGATGCGCTGGTGCTTGGGCCATTCACGGGCGATGGCACAACGACTTACGGCGTGCTGCTGCTCGATATTGCTAATCCGACTTGCTACGCTTATGTGGAAGTAGGGCCAGTAGATTGTGATGATGAGGATACCGAAGACTGTGTGATCCTTGATGCGCAAGCTCGTGTGGGCAACTGCTTGGCAGATGGAACGTTTGAATTGAAAATCAATTTCCAGTACGAAAATATAGCTGGCGATTCCTTCGCTTTGCATTACCGAGGCGAAACCTTAGGGGTTTTTGCACTTGATCAATTACCGCTTACGCTTCGTTTGCCGCTCGATACTGCTACGGTACAGGAAAGCATCAAAATCTGCGCACGCAATGCGGAGGCTGACGCATGCTGCGAAGAGGTTCATTTCAATATGCCTAACTGCGAACCACCCGTTTGTGCCATTGGCGATGTATTGCTGAGCACGACCTGTAATGCCAACAACACCTTCAACCTCAAGATAAACTTTGAACATCGCTACGATGCAGCACAACTGTTCTATGTAACATTCAGGGGGAGAACTTACGGACGCTTCGCCGTGGGGGATTTGCCAATTGTGATAGATAGCCTGCCGGTTGATACCACCAGACAAGCAGAAACGCTCAAGGTTTGCTTCGGCAATGACTGCTGTCGTGAGGTAGAGTTGCGCTCCCCGGATTGTCGTAGCAATAATAATTGCGGCATTCAAAACCTTGCCGTGGAGACTTTCCCTTGCAATGAAGATGGCACGTTTGATCTGCGCTTGAAATTTACGCATCAGCGTAGCCGCAACGATACCTTCCAAGTATTTTATCGTGGAGAGCGACTTGGAACGTTCAATTTACAACAAATACCACTGAAAATCAGTGGTTTACGCGGCGGGTCGTCTCCAACAGAGCGCATCAAGGTATGCCTCAGCGATGGCTGCTGCCAAGAGTTGAGCTTTGCATTGCCCGATTGCGCTATCAGCGAACCCTGTGCTTTCCGCAATATTGCAGTGCGCACGACCACCTGCGATTCGATTGGCCGACTGAGCCTAATATTCAAATGGGAAGTGGAAAACCCGGCTGCCGATAGCTTCCGCATTATTGGAACAGGCACAACGTATGGCAACTTTAGCTACGAACAAGACAGCATAATCCTAACACCATTCCAGGGAGATGGGCAGACAGTGTATCGCTTTGTTTTCCAAGACCTTGTGTCGCCAGAATGCAAAAAAGAGATCACCGTCGGCCCTATCGCCTGCGAAGAGCAGATCTGGCCCGGCGATGCTAATCGCGACAATATTGCCAACCATTTAGACCTCCTTTATCTGGGTGTGGCTTATGGTGCAACAGGACCCGCTCGTAGCGTACTGAGTAGCGATTGGCAGGCGTTTACGGCCTTCTCTTGGAATCGAACCTTTAGCGATGGTGTAAATTATGCACATGCCGATTGCAATGGCGACGGCATCGTGGACATCAACGACCGAGATGCAATAGCGCTCAACTATAACCAAACGAATGGAGAGGTCATTCCAAAAACTGCCCTCCCGGGCACTGATTTAAATCCGCCGATTTTTGTAGAATTCCCGAATACTGATGGACTCCCGAATGGACTGGCGTTCACGGTGCCTGTCATGTTGGGCTCCTCGCAGAATTTTGTGGAGAGCATTTATGGTATTGCATTCACCATCGAATTTGATCCTTTAGTCATTGATCCGGCAAGCATTCAGCTTAGCTACCCTAACAGTTGGTTTGGTGCAGGCAATAGCAATGTGATCACTTTCGACCGCGTGGATGAAGCCGATGGGCGCATTCATGTAGCTATGACTCGCATTGACGGCATCAATGTAGCTGGCTTTGGCGCTATTGCTATGATCAGTGGCATCATTGATGATATTGCCGGGCGTACCGCTACACCTGTAAATGTAACCAATGTGCTGGCACACAATAGTTTGCAGGAACCTGTACCGCTCCATACACCAACCATGATTCTAAAATTGCAACCGCAAAGCGAAGATCAACCGGGGCTGCTTGACCTGCGCTTGAGCTTGCGCGTTGTGCCTAATCCAACCACCGACCAGGTGCAGCTATACAGCAAATACAATGTACCAATTCACGCCATACAATTGCTTGATACCAGCGGCCGCCCGATGCGCGCTCCTGAAATGGCTACCGATCGCATTTCGCTAGCCAATGTGCCGCGTGGTATGTACATTCTACGAATTCAAATCGGGGAACACATCATATATAGAAAAATAGTAAAACAGTAAACCCAAAAACACGAGGTTGTCTCGCATAATCCCAAAACGAGTTGCCGTGCTAAAGTCGCGGCAACTTTTTTTTATGATACCATTTACAAACCGTAAAACCTCGGTCATGTAAAAAAAACAGGTTTGCTACTAAGAGTAACAAACCTGTTGGCTTTTAGCAAATGGTACATATTATTGCTTCACAATTCGATAGGCTGCGCTGCGGCCGGCTATTTGTATTTCTAAGAAATAAATGCCAGCAGGTTGTGCGCTCAGGTCAAATTCGAAGCGATTAGTAGCCGACAGATTGCGATGCCATTGCTGTACAATCGTTGTGCCCCATACATCGCGTAGGTTGATGCTTAAATCGTTGTTGCGCAACAAAGTGAATTCTAACCAAAACTGCCCGGTTGTTGGGTTCGGGAAAAGCTGCAGCCCTTCCGCCAATTCGCTAAGCGGGTCGCTCACGGAAGTTGCAAGGCAACCAGCATTTGTTGGGTCATAAGTTACCAAGCGAGAAAAACTGCTCATGCAGCCGGTTTCGTTGTCCGTTAGCTCTAATAAATAAATGCCGGAACTGGCAACACAGTGGGTGGTGGCATTGCTAATAGGCTCGCCGTTCAGGTACCACTGTAAGTTGTAATTTTGGGGGAGTTTGTCAGGATCAAACAGTGTAAGTAGGTTGCGGGTATTTTGAAATACAGGGCCAGCAGGAAGTTCTGCAAACGCCAGCTTCAGTGGCGCCGAGGCTGCTGGGCATCCGCTGGCAGAGGTATGAATGGCATAATATACCCCCGATCTATGGGCTGCCAGAATGCTGGAAGTAGCGCCAATAATAGGCAGGCTATCAAGATACCACTGTATATCCGTATTGTAGTCAGCAATTAGTTTAACCGTATCGCCTTTGCAAAGTTTGGCACCATCGTATCCAGTTAGTACGGGGGCTTTGGGCTGTTCCCATACATACACCAATTCCGCAGAGCTAATGGTATCAACCGGGTGGATCATAGTAATAGTAATCTCCATTTGCGAGTCGCGTAGTTGCCCATTCGACAAGCGGTTGATATTGACGGTGCCACAGATTTCATCGCCGCTACTAAAGATACCATCGTCGCGATCCATGACACGCAAGGTGTAGTTACCTGGGCCAATCGGCACATTCATATCGAAGGCTACAGGTGTGCGGGCATCATTGATGATGGGCGATAGGAAAATGCGCGTTCCAGTGGGGTTAAAAATTTCTACATAAATATCCGGGCGATTGCCAAACCAGTCGCTACAGCTCACTTTGTCCACGTTTACGCGTGTGAGTACGTGCCCAAAAGTATCAACAATGGCTCGGTATTGCACTTCATATACGCCAGGGTTGGTATAGATTTGAGGGAACGGATTTTCATCCAAAGACGTGCGGCCATTGCCAAAGTCCCAACGATAGGAGAAGCCCTCCCGACCATTAGAAGGTACATTGTTTGTAAAATCCACCATCACGGCCCCACAGCCGGTGCTATTTTCCATCGTAAATCCTTCGGTGACACGCACCGCAGGATGTATAATAATTGGAAAGGAAAAAGAAGTGGTTTGAGAAATGACAAAAATTTGCGCTGTGACCACCACTTCTACTTCATAATAACCAGGCTGCAAAGGCATTCCGCAGAAACGAACGCAGCCGTCGGTTTGATCAGAAGGGTTGAAAACACTCTGATTGAGTTCCCAACTCAAGCCAGGTGGCAGATTGGATACCGAGTTGATGGTAATTTTGGAAATACCCAGCCCAGACACTACCGATGGATCGTTGGCAGCTACTGGCGTAGTCGTTTTCGGCATTCGGAAGCTCACATCCGCTTCATAGAAAGTACCAGCCTGCCCTTCTGCGGCATCCGATAAATAAATCGTGTCGGCGGGGAGTGTAGTGGGTACACTGACCACGCAATTGGGGCAGCCATTCTGAGCTGCAATTAAGGTCGGTATGAGCGCGATTCCGACCAACATAGATGGTAACAGTTTTCTCACGTTGTAGAGGTTTAATGATAAAAATGTGGTGCTACACGGGTGTAAGGTGCGCCACGCTAAGGCGTAGGCATGAGCAGAAGGTGAGATAGCTGCATAAGAATAGATTTCCGATTCAGGCAATAATTTTATTATCTGTAAAAGACTGATTCGGAAAGACTTGTGTTGAAATTTCGATTATTTGTGTATAATCATGCGGCCACTTATTGCGCCGGTTCCATTGCTTAGGGTATAAATATACATCCCAGAAGGTAATGCACTGCCATCGAAATCAAGGGTGTTGTCGCCTTCGAGCAAGTGTACACGCTCCCGACGGAGTTGGCGGCCCAATGCATCATTGACGATAAGATCAAAGTTACCGCTTATTTTGGAATTTACCAACAATTGGGCGTAGCTGCTGAATGGATTGGGGCGTACCGCTACTTCCACACCACTCAGTCCAGGAGTGCGCACAGAACTTGGCGCGCATTGCCCTTGAGGTTTTACGTGCAAGAAGTAGTTGCCTGGATACAGCGTAGCATTCGGGAATGTAAGCGGGAAATCAATTAAGCTACGAATCACGAAGTCAATCTCAAGATTGGATACACCAGGGCTACCCGTAGGCGTGCCATATAAAACAATACAGCCCACTGTATCTTTAGGAAACGAGCAGTTGGGCGGATTGCAAGCATATCTGATGCCTGCGGGCAGGTTTTTGATAGCGCCCTGCGTTGCCATGTCTATCCTGTTAATAGGTACCGGCCCAAACGGCGAATCAAACGTGCCCGGCACCACTACCGTGAATACAAAACTGAACGGTTCGTTGATGCAGGCAGTATCTGCTATGCCACCTGTTGGATTAAGCGTATCGGAGTAGGGTAGCGGTACGACGCCAATGAGCGTATCTGGCAGGTTTTGCTGCGGCATACATTCTTGCGCGTACATAGCGCTGAGGCTCAGCATCGTAAGGCAGAGTAAAAATAGTTTCTTCATAGTAAGCGATTTTTGGTATGCAGTTTCATTATATTTTTCGCAATATATGCACATTTGCAAACTTGCAGAGAAAAAAAATCTATTTTGTCCAATTGACTGCATCTACGACATAAAAAAATTCAAATTTAACTTACATTCGCTTAACTTTGGCGCTATAGAATTGCCCTGCGAACAGCACTATAACCATACTTTCATCCTAATTGTCCGACTGTTTTTGAATGATCTGGCGCAACACAGGCGCTCAGAAAGAATGACCAGTCACTATTTTACAAACCAATTTGATTGAGTGTATGCAAAAAAAGAACCTTTTTCTGCTGTTGCTGCTGGGCAGCTTCTCCTTCGTACAAGCTCAAAAAGCAACGCTGGCTGGCAAAGTCAGCGACCGCGACAACAACGAACCGCTCATTGGAGCCACAGTTTTGATTGGCAATCGGGGTACTGTTACTGATTCTGATGGTAATTATAGTATCCAACTTGACCCCGGCACGTACCGCTTAGAGATTAGCTACATTGGTTATCAACCATTTGTACAGAATGTAGAGTTGAAAGCTGGTCAAAGCACCACATTAAATGCAACGCTATCCATCGAAACGAATGTGCTACAAACAGCTACAGTGACCAGTGGCAAATACCAAAAACCCCTGAGCGAGGTGACGGTATCGCTGGATGTGTTGCGACCAGGACTAATTGAAAACACCAGTAAATTCACCTTAGATCAAGCCCTGCAGAAAGTACCTGGTGTAAATGTTATTGATGGGCAGGCCAATATTCGCGGAGGCTCCGGCTATTCTTATGGTGCAGGCAGCCGGGTGTTGCTCATGGTGGATGACATTCCCATTCTACAGGCAGATGCCGGTTTTCCCAACTGGGATGACGTACCCATTGAAAATATCGAACAGGTGGAAGTCGTGAAAGGCGCCGCTTCTGCGCTTTTTGGTTCTTCTGCGCTCAATGGCATCATCAATGTACGTTCCGCTTTGCCACGCGCCGAGCCGGAGACCCAGGTATCAGTATTTTATAATTATTTTTTCGACCCTCGCAATGAGCGGCTAAAATGGTGGGATAGTGCTCCTTTCACCGTAGGCGGGAGCGTTGCGCACCGGAAAAAATATAAAAAACTGGATCTGGTGCTGGGTGGGTACTACCTCAAGGAAGAAAGTTTTAATAAAGATACATACAAAGAGTATGGGCGCTTTAATTTTAACACCAATTATCGCATTACCGATCGCTTTACAATGGGGTTGAATGGCAATTTCAACCAAGGGCGCAGCGGTGGCTTTTTCTATTGGGCCGCCGATACACTTGCTTACATTGGCGCGCCAACTACTATTACTTCTCGAGAGCGCTTGCGTTTCAATATTGACCCGCATGCTACATACTTCGATAGGGGAGGAAACCGGCACAAATTATTCGGACGTTTTTACAGTGTGGATAATGACAATAGCGATAATCAGTCGAATCGCTCGCAAATTTACTACGGGGAATACCAGTTTCAGCGCCGCTTTGTGGATATAGATATGGTCATTACTGCCGGAGTAGTTGGCATTGGTACCAATGTAGAAGCAGAACTTTATGGCGATACCACTTTTACATCGCGCAACTTGGCTTCTTACATACAGATAGAAAAGAAAATGTGGGAACGGCTGAATCTTTCGACAGGGCTGCGATACGAAAACAATTTACTTATCAGCCCAGGCTTCATTTCTTCCATCAATATGGTGGTGCCGCCTTCTGAAGAACGCGAATCCAAGCCAGTCGTGCGTTTTGGCGCTAATTATCAGCTGCTACAAGCAACTTATTTACGGGCATCCTGGGGGCAGGGCTACCGTTATCCGACGATTGCGGAAAAATTTATTGACACGCAAGTGGCTGCGGGTGTAGCGGTATTGCCCAATCCAACACTTACGTCAGAAACTGGCTGGACGGCAGAAATAGGCATTAAACAGGGTTTCCGACTGTCTTCTTTTGAGGGCTTTCTGGATATAGCTGCTTTCTGGTCGCAGTATCAAAATATGATGGAATTCAATTTAACGCCTGGGCGCTTGGCTTTCCAAGCAATTAATATCGGTGATACGGAAATCAAGGGCTACGAAATAGCCGTGGCAGGGCGTGGTAAGTTTTTTGGCTTGCCCACAGGTGTACTGATTGGCTACACCAACGTGGATTCTCGGTACTTATCGTTCGACCCTACACCTATTCGACCCGGCGAGACGCCGTCCATTGGGCAAGTCAATGCCAATAATTCTTCTTTAAAAACCGACCATGTGCTCAAGTACCGCCCGCGCCATTCCTTTAAGTTGGATGTAGAAACCGGTTATAAAGGATTTATGTTAGGATGGGAATCCTTTTACAATAGCCATTTAGAAGCTATTGATGCCGCTTTTAATCTGATTATCAGAGGATTAGTAAAATATCGGGAGGCAAATAATAAGGGTTTCTTTTTGAATAATCTGCGCGCCAGTTACCAAGTGACGAAAGGCTTAAAAACCTCGCTCTTGCTAAATAATGCTTTCAATATAGAATACAGCGTAAGACCCGGGCTGCTGGAGGGCCCGCGCAACCTTACGGTAAGAGCAGATTACAAGTTTTAGGTATTGATAAACAAAAGCAACCCGCATGGTAGGCGCAGTACGTCCTATCATGCGGGTATTGTTTTGCGTAAAATACTCAGGTTTTGCGTTGTTTCTTTTTAGCTGCCGGAAAGAGTATATTATTGAGAATCAGGCGATAACCTGGTGAATTCGGATGCAGGCTCAAATCCGTGGGGGGATCATGCACAAAGTGGCGATAGTCTTCAGGGTCGTGACCGCCATAGAATGTCCAAGTACCCTCGCCGAGCGTACCATGTATGTAGCGTGCTTCATTAGCGGGTTTGTTTTCGCCAAGAATGAGCACACTGGGCTTGATGTATTGCTTGCGGAAGGCTGTCGTTTGCCCCATAAAACCTTTTACAGTTCGGGTATGACACTGGGTAAGCATCGTGGGTACAACATCCCATTTGGCAGAAAAGTCGAACAAAGTGAAGTAATCTTGGTCAACAGGCACATTCCGATCATAATTATTATCAATCGTAGAGTGCTCATACTCAAAGGGATTCATCATCAGTTCAAAATTGCGAAAAGCCAGTGTATTAGCAAAATTGAGCTTCAACTGTGCATTGGGGTCCATGGCGTCGCCATCGTATTCTTTTGCGCAGATGTCCACCCCTTCCGCCGCTAATGCGATATCATAGGTGTCGGTAGCAGAACACATTGCAAACATGAAGCCTCCGCCAATGACGAATTCGCGGATTTTCTTTACAACGGCCAGCTTGAGTTGAGAGACCTTACCAAAGCCCATCGCGTTTGCTAATTCTTCCGACCGGCGCACATGTTCACGATACCACGGTTGCCCCGAATACGAGCGGTAGAAACGGCCGTATTGTCCAGTAAAATCTTCGTGATGCAGGTGCAACCAGTCATATTTAGCCAATGCATCTTCCAGCACTTCCCGATCATAAATCGTTTCGTAAGGAATTTCGGCATAAGTCAGCGCTAAGGTCACCGCATCGTCCCAGGGTTGTATGCGTTCGCCTTTTTCATTGGTATCGGGCGTATAGACCGCTATTTTAGGCGCCACTTCGAGCTTAATCGCATCCATATTCACCTC
>CALMSP010000249.1 GCA_937872405.1 uncultured Saprospiraceae bacterium
GATGTGATTTCGTAAATCTTTGAGATTTGCGAAATCTAAACAACAAAACAACCGTTTTGACCCACTATCGAATTATGATGGTTCATAATAAATTCGGTAAATAGCGTCCGCGTAATCATCCGAAACTAAGATAGAGCCGTCGGGCATTTGCAGAATATCCACTGGTCGCCCCCATACGTCATCCTTGCTCGTATCGAGCCAGCCCTCCGCGAAAGGGGTATAGCTGGTAGCGCGAAACTGATCGTCTAAGGTTACTAAGGACACCCGATAGCCGATTTTTTTGCTCCGATTCCAAGAGCCGTGTTCGGCAATTAAAATCTGATTGCGATAAGAAGCTGGAAACTGGCTGCCAGTATAAAATTTTAAGCCTAATGGTGCGGTGTGCGGGCCTAAGTTCTGTACAGGCGGCGTGAATTCGCTACATGGACGTTTGTTACCAAATTCTGGGTCGGGCAGGTCGCCCTGGTGGCAATACGGATAGCCAAAATGCATCCCATCACGAGGTGCATGATTGAGTTCGCAAGCCGGAAGATCATCGCCGAGCCAGTCGCGGCCATTATCCGTGAACCAGAGTTCTTTGGTTTCTGGATGCCAAGTGAATCCTACCGTATTACGGATACCAGATTGCACGATTTCCATGCCGGTGCCATCAGGGTTTATGCGTGTGATGCTGGCGTAAATAGGCGCTGGCTCGCAAATATTGCAAGGCGCACCCACGGGCACGTACAACTTTCCATCGGGCCCAAAGGCTATGTACTTCCAGCCATGGTGCTTGTCTTTTGGGTACTGATCGTACACCACTTTGGGTGTAGGCGGATTGTCGAGATGGGCTTCAATATTTTCAAATTTCAAAATGCGATTTACCTCCGCCACATAGAGGTCGCCGTCTCGAAAAGCCACACCATTGGGCATGTTCATCCCTTTTGCGAGTGTCCATACTTGGTCGGCTCTATAATCACCATTTGTGTCGCGCAACGCATACACCTGCCCCTTATCGCGGGTACTTACAAATAGGGTACCATTAGGCGAAAGCACCATCGAGCGGGCATTGACCAAGCCTTCTGCATACACATCAATTTTGAAGCCTTGAGGCAGCTTAATCAGATGTAGCGGTAATTTGGATGGCGGACGATTGACCACTCGGGGTTTGGGCGGATTGACATTGCCACAACTCAACGACAGCAGCAGTAGCCCAACAGAAAGCAAAGCAAATAATCTCATAAATAGCTTTTTTTAATGGTAACAAGCCGTACTGGCAGATGTTTTGTAATTAGACGGCCCATACGTGTATTTTTATCCCTATCCGTGATATTATGAATCAAAAGAAAGATGCAAATTCAAAGAAAAACTGAGCTATAATAAATTAATTATCAGTTGGCGCTTTTATTGTTATTTATAATAATTTGTTTTGCCGTTTTGTCATCCAATAAGATGTAGCGCATACCACTGTTGAATTGTTCTAAAGTATATTCTATGACACAAAAACAACACCTACGGTTTATTTTAAAATCATCATAACTTGTTTAAAATTAGGTTCGTACTAAAAATTGGCGGAGCTATTATTAAAAAAATCATAAAACCTTAAAAATTAGATTAATTTTATGATACACCCATCACTTTTTGCTCAAAAATGATAACAGCCCCGCCAAATATACTAAATACTGTGTACTGTTGTGCTGTAAGTCGTGTCCATTGCGCAGTTATGGCGCGTATCTGGGGCCGAACCGACCGTTCGTGCGTTTGCCCTGCACTACGAATACACCCGCATCAGTCGGCGCCATCTTTTCGTGCAGCGTCAATGGTGTATTGAGCCACATCCCGGCCTTGTTTTGTACCCACTGTCGCATCAAAAGTCCAGTGTATTCCGCCGTACAACCTTGAAAGTGCCGCTTCTTCTGCCCATTGTCTGGCTCTTGCAGCCTCCGAAGGAAAAATATAAGCAATGATCTCCGCGCCAGCCGCCGAAAAAACGCTGTGCCCAGACGTGTAAGCCGGGAAATTGGGCGTGCCCAAAATGGTCTTGAACCCTTTAATAGCTTGAATCGGACGAGGGTAGTTGTAGTAATATTTTGTATCCCAGCAACTAATGCCGCCATCCATCATAGACATGTTGAGATACGCAAAAGTGCGAGCCGAACGTAGTGGGTTAAACCTGTATTTGACGATCAATTCTTTTGCAAACTGATTCCAATGCCCGGGTGGCGTATAAGTGCCTAATCCATCTTGCCAGAAATTGGCGATTCGCCGCCTTTCTGCGGTGACGTTTCTAGCATATTCCTTTAGAATAGCAACATCTGCTTCAAATTCTGGTGAGCCAATGGCGGGAGGGGGACCAGGGCGCGTATCTTCTACATTTTTGACGTTCCACGTTTTTACCCGACCATAAAGGGGCGCCAGCCCAACCGGACGCTTAGGAATTTCCATATTGACCCACTCCCAACCAAAGCGTTGCTTGGCTGCCGCTGCCATAGAATCCGAGACGGCTTTTGGCGCTTGAGCGTTTCTCATACCGTCATCAGCGGCTCGGGATAGGGCTATGGTGGAAATGGCTGCACCGATTGTTTTACCTGCATCAATATCGCTTTGCACATTAGTACCAGAAAGCAGCAGGCATCTTAAATGTTCTGCTTCTTTTTTTGCCAGATAATCGGCTTCTAATGGAAACATTTGGGTAAGTATTCTTCGGGAAACCGTTGCAATCACTGCACCATCCGAAGGGTAGGCAGGGATATTATTAGCAGAATAAATCGGCTGAATGTTACTATCATAAACATAAGGCGCCGCCCGGTTATAGTTAAATTTATAATGCCAAGCGGATATCAATCCGTCGAACTGCGCCACCGATAAGTAAGCGAATACCCTGACTGCATAGGGCGGATTGGCAAAAGGAAAAGGGGGCGGCCCCGCCGGATTGGCAGGATTGGGAAGGGTATAAGTGCCGTCAGGATTAGGCCCCGGAATCAGATTATACTTTGCCGTCAGCTCCAAAGCAATTTCATTCCACCTGATAATCGGATTATGCGACCAGTAAATAACCGTCTGAATATCGGCATTGGTCATCTTTGCCCTTTCGGCTTTTACGTCTTCAATTTCCTGCAAATATTCACTCGAATTGACGCTCGCAGGTGCGGCAAGGCTGATAGCGTTCCCTGTACTGATCAATACGGGCTTCCAAGAGCCTCCTTCTGAATCAATAGAGGCAAATTCGTAGGCATCGAATGTAAGATGCGTTGGCAGATCTTTTTCGCAAGCGAAAAATAGGATTGTTATAATCAAACTAAATGGAATGATATATTTATTTTTCATTGTGCTATACTTTTGTAATTAAAAAAATAAGTTAGCCCGACGCCGGTGGTTGCCATAGCAGCAGTATTCCGACCATTAACAACCTGACGGTGATAAGCGATAACCCCCAAGCCCTTCGCTTTGGGTATAAAGTAATGACCAAACAGGCTCAGCGCCTCCATATGCACTCGGTTGGTGGGAATGGGTGCCAGGTAAGCCCGGATATCATCGCCGCTTAATGATTTAGAGTTAAAGTAACTCATTTCTACCAGAAGCGTATTCGCAAAAAACCATTTACCAGCTACCATTTCCGCGGTTATGGCGCTGGGTACGTCCATCCAAGATGTATAATAACTCCCATTACTATAATAATATTCTCGCTCTACTTCGGTATAGCCTCGCCACAAATAGGCAGCTGCTGCGCGCACGTACCAATTGTAAGCAAATTTGTATTGCAGAATAGCTCGATAGGATAGCTCTGGCGCGCCCAGCCCCAAGCTGTAAGGCATATAATCCGATAGGTAGTTAGAAATGGGTGTGGAGAAGCCGACCGTTGCCAGTCCTGCTATTTCACCTTTGGAAAATTGCTTATTCAACCACCGGTATTTTACAGCGATGCTTAAATCCTGAAAACCATTGGCCCCGACCATATGCCCGCCGTTGGGTTCAGTTGATCCGGTGCTGATGTAAGGCACACCAGCAAACACGTTTAGGTTGTTAAAAATACTTACCGCTACCATAGGCACAACTGCATTCCGCTGCACCGTGGCCACGGTTGCGTTGGTGCGTTTTTTTGTGCCCTCCCAATAATGATCAAAACTTGAAAAACTGTAATCCAATAAAACGCAAGCCTGTCCGGCTTTCATCATTAGTGCATCGCTTGGCGATTGGCTGTATGATTGAATGGTAACAAACAGCCCTATTAGGAGTAAAGATGGATGCTTAATCATTGCTTTACATGTATTTATATGCTTAAAAAAATGTACCGCATGATACTGATATGCACTGCTTGGCGTATATCAGCAACATTCATTCATCCATTACATCACGAATGTAATAAATGGAATGCGATGGCGCGTAGTGTAGAATACAGGCGCCAAGAGACAGCAATAGCTGCTTAGGCAAATGAGTCGGGCGGCGGCGTAGGAATTGGGCGCTCCATAAGAGGCAGCGTATTGATTGGCAGGAAACAGTCGGTATGCGATAGTTGTAGCGCGGCATCTGAGCACCATAAATCGGCTACGACAAACTCATATAATAGACTTTTGATCAATAATGCCTGCTCCCTATCGGTGAGTGAGGCTGATGGCGGAACGCTCACTTTTTCGTATGTTATAGCATCTGTTTGTTCTAAAAGGGTATAAAATACCGTTTGCCCTTCCACTTCTTCCGAGAATGCAAAATAATTGCCATACACATATCCTTTGGGCAGCACTGTGCCGGCATCCAACACTTTAACTGTCGTCTCTGCATCAATGCACGCCTGTACTGCATCCGCAATGGTTTGTTCTAAGGCATTCATATTATGACGCATCTCGATATGATAAATCATTTCAAAGCAAAGCAGGCCCCCAATCCAGTGGAAAAGGGTAATAGACAATAATAGCCATGCACCAATAATTCTCATGCTTTGGAATAATTCACTTTGCAAAGAAACTATTTTTTGCTGAGAATCAAAATAAAAGTTGGCTAAAGATGAGAAATTAGAATAAAAATTTATTCAGCGATTAACCTGCCCAACCTTCCCGATCCAAGCTACGAAAGTGAATAGCTTCGGCTAAGTGCTCTATCTTAATATCTGGGCTGGCATCCAGATCGGCAGCGGTGCGCGCCACTTTGAGTATTCGGTCATAAGCGCGTGCCGAAAGTTGCAGCCGCTCCATAGCTTTCTTGATCAGTGTAAGACCGGCCTGATTCACTTGGCACACTTCGTGTACCATGCGGCTTGGCATCTGGGCATTACAAAAAATATCCTTGTGCGCTTGAAATCGTTCGGCTTGCAATTGTCGGGCTTGGATGACGCGCGTTATAATGTCTTGACTGGTGACACTTGTCCGAGCCTGGCTTGATAGCTCATCGTAGCTCACCGGTGTTACTTCTACATGCAGATCAATACGATCGAGCAATGGCCCAGATATCTTGCTGAGGTATTTCTTTACTACGCCAGGGCCGCACACACATTCTTTTTCAGGATGATTGTAATACCCACAAGGGCAGGGATTCATGGATGCCACCAGCATAAATCCTGCGGGATACTCCACTGTTGATTTGGCTCTGGAGATAGTTACCCGACGTTCTTCCATCGGTTGGCGTAGCACTTCCAATACCGTGCGTTTGAACTCTGGCAATTCATCCAAAAATAATACGCCATGATGCGCTAACGAAATCTCGCCCGGGCTGGGATGTGTGCCGCCGCCCACTAAGGCCACATCGCTGATAGTATGATGCGGCGCTCGGAAGGGGCGGCGAGTAATCAAAGCGGCATCCGGCGGTAATACACCTGCCACCGAATGGATTTTGGTGGTCTCTAAGGCTTCATGCAAACTCAGCGGCGGCAGTATCGTAGGCAAGCGCCGAGCTAACATGGTTTTGCCCGCGCCGGGTGGCCCGATCAGAATCACATTGTGCCCACCAGCGGCTGCCAATTCTAATGCGCGCTTGATGTTTTCCTGACCCTTTACATCCGAAAAATCTACATCGTACCAACCTTGATTGTCAAAAAATTCTTCGCGCGTATTTATTTCTATTGGAGCAAGTTGGCTCTCACCGTTCAGAAAGGTTGCTGCTTCGCGCAGATTTTCAACGCCATATACCTCTAAGTCATTAACAATAGCCGCCTCGCGTGCATTTTGGCGTGGAAGAATGATACCTCGAAACTTTTCCTTGCGCGCCTGAATAGCAATAGGCAAAGCCCCTTTAATCGGGCGCAGGCTACCATCAAGGGATAACTCTCCCATAATCAAGTACTTATCTAATAGCTCTGCCCCGATTTGACGGGTAGCTGCCAAATAGCCGATGGCAATGGGCACATCATATGCCGAGCCTTCTTTGCGAATATCGGCGGGTGCCAGGTTCACCACTGTTTTCAGGCGTTCCATGCGGTAGCCTACATTTTTCACCGCCGCTTCAAAGCGCTGGAAGCCTTCCTTGACGGCATTGTCGGGCAGCCCCACGAGATGATAAAACGGCTTGCCAGCCATAACCGTGCCACCGGTATTGACCTCTACTGTGATGGTTTGCGCGTCCACCCCGTGAACGGCACTGGCAAAAGTTTTTACCAGCATAACGAAAATCATTTTGTGGTTGTGCAAATTTGATTTACCAATAATTAAGACGCAGAAACCGTCAAAACGTAACAACCACCCAGCCCCAAATGGTCGCTTAGGTAGTAATTTTTACTTCCCAGTGCTTGCTCCAATAGCTGTAGGTGGCAGCCATTGTTAGTGTATAATACAATTTTTAACCAAAAAACCTATTCAATTTTATCCAACTAATTGATTTTGAGTTTTTTAGACATCTAATGTCTATTGTCTATTAGCTAAAAGGATATAAAGTTCTAAAAAATACTTGCTTTTTAGTAAGTTCGCGCAGCATCAAAATGCCAATCTCCATGTTGAAAATTGATATGCATACGCATGTGATACCCCCGAAGTTGCCACGTTGGTCCGAACAGTTTGGTTACGAGGGTTTTATCCATTTGGAGCACCACGCGCCCCAGCGTGCTCGCATGATGAAAGGCAGCGAATTTTTTCGAGAAATAGAAGCCAATTGCTGGGATCCGGCGCTGCGCATAGCCGAATACGCTAAGCATAGCACGCAGATGCAAGTGGTATGTACGATTCCTGTGTTATTCGCCTATTGGGCAAAACCCGCACATGGGTTGGCAGTTGCTGCGTTTCTGAACGACCATATTGCCCAGTTAGTAGCTGACTATCCGCGCCATTATATGGGGCTTGGAACGTTGCCGATGCAGGATACCGATTTGGCAATCAAAGAGTTAGAACGTTGCAAGTCCATCGGATTACTCGGTATTCAGATCGGTTCTAATATCAATGATCTGAATCTGAATGAGCCACCATTTTTTCCAATTTTTGAGGCCTGCGCCGCATTGGATATGGCCATCTTAGTACACCCTTGGAACATGATGGGCTTCCAAAGTATGCGCAAATACTGGCTTCCTTGGCTTGTCGGTATGCCCGCCGAGACGGCGCGCGCCGTTTGTTCTATGATATTCGGCGGTATCTTTGAGCGGCTGCCTACATTACGGGTTTGCTTTGCACACGCTGGGGGTTCCTTTCTGCCTACTATTGGTCGCATTGAGCATGGCTATCATTGCCGCCCAGATCTGGTCGCAGTGGATAATGAGGTAAATCCAAGCGCTTATTTGGGACGATTTTGGGTGGATTCCATCACACATGATCCAAAATTATTACAATATGTACTTGACGTTGTTGGCGAGGATAAAGTAACGCTCGGCTCTGACTATCCTTTCCCGTTGGGCGATCTTGAAATTGGCGCTTTCATAGAAACCATGAACCTGCCGCCTGCTACACTCGAAAAGATCTGGTACAAAAATACCTTGGAGTGGCTGGGTCTTCGCGCTTCATTAGTAGCGTAATATATATTAAAATTATTTCTTATGGTTTTTGATTCTAAGTTACATCAATGCTCCGTCAATTCTTACGCTGCGGCAAATTATTGTTAGAACGGTGGTTGTATTGTATGGGCACAGATTCTTCCATTCGCGTGACAATGACCTCGGTGCGCCGATTGTACTGATGCTCTTCTTCGCTGCATTCTACGCCATCGCGGCAATGATTGCGCAGGCGTACCTCGCCGTAGCCAACTGCTTTGATCCGATGCGGCAAGACACCTCTACTCACCAGAAAATCCTTTGCTGACTCGGCTCGACGTAGCGACAATAGTAGGTTGGAGGCTTCGTCACCTCGGCTATCCGTGTGTGCCGCCAGCTCAATTTCCATGCTTGGATACAAATTCATGAGGTGCGCCAAGGCCTCCAGTTCGCGGTCTTCGCCCGTGCGTATAACAGATTTATTAAAATCATAGTAAATATTTTCTAATAAAATAATCGTACCCTGCTGAATGGGTTCGCGGTTGGCTACTTCCGATACAGGGGTCATATCCAATTGGATTTCCTGCGAACGGCTTCCTCTGATGCGTACCGTAGATACCTCTGTAGAGGCGCGCGTGTAGCCAGTTTTTTCTGCCTGAATCGTAAAATCACACCCCATTTCTAAGCACCATTCAAAAAAACCATCCACATTCGTCTGTAGGAATTCTTCCTGCCCCGTACATTCATTGCGTACCCGAATACGCACGCCGGGTATGCGTTTGCTGGTCTGATTATTTATAGCTGTACCCGTAAGCATGATGCAATTGCTGGGTTTGAGGGCTACTTCTATCGGGCGGGGTATAGCGCCATATTTAGTAGCATATTTTACCTCGTGCGTGGTGTAGCCCGATTTAGATATTAGAATAATGTATTCCTTGTCTTCTTCAATCGAAATAATGGCTTCACCGTTGCGGCCAGTGTACTGGCGCGGCTCACCGAGTTCGTCTTCTTTTTTGCGCACCAGCGTGAATACATAGTCATTGGGGCGATTATTGGGCGAAGGCGTGAGTTCTACATTATACAAGTTTTCATTTTCCAGCAGTCCATCTTCACCACGTTCAAACACTCGCACAGCCGCGCCCGCCGCCCCTCGGCTGTTGCTGGCATCATATACCGCCACCACCACATTCACGCGGTTTTTCACTTCTATGCCGGGCAGCCCATTGGGCAATTCAAACATATAAATGTCGTCTTTTCCAAGGCCTCCCTGACGGTTGGAGGAAAAGTAGCCGCGCGTACCTTCTTCATTCAGAATGAAGCCCAAGTCGTCATGAGCAGAGTTAATGGTTTTCCCCAGATTGGTCACTGCCCCCCAGATACGGCTACTCATATCAATCATGAAAATATCAAGCCCGCCGAAACCCGGATGCCCGTCAGAAGCAAAAAATAGCACGCCGCTTTCGTGCAAAAAAGGAAAAGCCTCATCCTTATTAGTATTGATATCGGGGCCAAGATTGATGGGTTTTGACCACGTATTACCTTGTTTTTCAACGACATACAAATCCCGACCACCATAGCCTCCTGGCATATCCGACGCAAAAAACATGCGTGTGCCATCAGGCGACAGCGTGGGGTGCATACAAGAGTATTTATCGCTGTTGAAGGGTAGCTCGGTTACATTTTCCCAATCATATTCACCGCGTACCGCTTCATAAATTTTTAAATGTACCTTCCCTTTTTTACCTTTTTTATCAGATTGTGCAATACCGAGATGCATATTCGTGCGCGTGAAGTAAATACGGTTGCCCTTTTTATTAAAAGCTACTGGCCCTTCGTGAAATCGGGAATTCAACTCCATAGAAAAAGGTAATGGTTTGATTGGCAACCCGTTAGGGTCAAGATCGGCATAAAATAATTCAAAAAATGTTTCACCCAGCTTTTCGTCAATTGGGCCACTCTTTATGCGCGAAGACACAAACACAATGCCATTGCGGTAGAACGCAGGTGAGAATTCGATAGAAGGCGTATTCACGGCCGTTGCATTGACGACGTTGATTTGCTGAAGCCACTGGGGGTCGTTCAATACTTTACCATTGCGCTGCGCCAAGAGTGTACCTACCGCACCTACAAGCAGTAGGGTTATCAAAAGCATGTTTTTCATAGGGCTTTAATTTTTAATGCCAGAATGTACTTTTGCAACTTATATTATAGGGCGTGTAATATTTTTATTTCATTAAATTTGTTCTAAATATTTGAATTAAAATCATTTACACAACTGTTTTTTCTAAAATATGATGCAATCATAAAACCGCTATGCCATTACAAAATGAGTGCAACAATGATGCCCATTATTTTGCTGAAGATGAGCTGTATCTTAATAAAACCTCGGATTAACGATGGTATTGCCTGTGTTTTCCTGCCCGCCAAACGAATAACGCAGCACCGCTTCTATGCTACCACTAGTATAGCTGCGCAACTCGGTTAGGGTAGCATCGTAAGCTAAGCCCAAGGTGATATTTTCACTCAGGTGGGCACCAACTAATAATGACACGGATTCTCCAACGCTATTGCGCTTTGACCCGCCCAAGCGGTAGGACACCCCTGTAATGAATTTTTCCATAAATACCAGATTGACATTCACGTCTCCATCAAAAGGCGCTCCGCTAACATACTTGAACAATACTTGGGGTTGTATTTGTATGTTATCGCCTGCCGGGATACGCACGCCCCCCATCGCATAAAAATGCTGCACCTCTTTGGATATAACGCCTTGATTGTCAGCAAGATCAATATTGCTTTCGAGCAAGCGTGGCACCGATATGCCGAAGTAAGCGTTTTTGCTATGGTAATAAATGCCTGCACCGAAGTTGGGCACGTACCGACTCTGATAGCCGGCTGAAGGTATGGCACCGTCGAGTTCAATAGGTTGAGTGCCTTGCACCCGACTAAAGTCAATGCGCAACAAACGCACTGACCCCTGCAGCCCGAAGCCGAGCGTGCCGCGTCCCGTTTTAATATGATAGGCATAGGCAGCATCTACAGTGTAATACTGCGTCACGCCAATGGTCTGGCGTGCAATATTGCCGCCCACCCCCACGCGGTTATTGAGCAGGGGCATATTGAAAGTAACGAGTTGTGTTTGTGGCGCCCCTTCAATACCCAGCCATTGGCTGCGCACAATAGCCGAGACGGTAGTGGTCTGGTCTTGACCGGCAAAGGCAGGATTGTAGCCCAAACGATAATACATAAACTGGGTATATTGCTCTTCTTGCTGGCCAAAAGCGCACAGCGATAAGAGGAACATTGCAACGAGCGTAATTATTTTTTTCATTATAAATAATTTGACTGAAACTTAAAAAAACACCAACATCAAGTAAATATCACCCTATCACCTATCACCTATCACCCATCACCCATCACCCATCACCCATTAGCACATCATCGCTGAATCATCACGAAGCCAGTCTTATTTGGCGAGCCGTCACCAAAGTTAACTACATAAAAATATGTACCTATGGGCAGGTCTTCGCCGTTGAAGGTTCCGTTCCAATTATTGCGATAAGGAACAGGTGACCGAAATACCTCATCGCCCCAGCGGTTAAAAATGAGTACCTGACTTCGGGGGAAATTGGTATCATTAATAAAGCAAGGTATCACAAACGCATCATTAATACCATCGCCATTAGGAGTTATGATAGATGGAATATCGCATTGTGCATTTTCACCAATGACGAATCGGACGAGCGCCGTAGAGCAGTTACAGCCTTCGCTGCACACTTCGTAAGTCATTTGATCCGTACCGACAAAATTAATGCCTGGGGTGTAAATAAATCGGCCGCCCTCAACCTGCCTTGCCGTACCATTTCTTGGCGCGCTGATGATGGAAACGACGCTACCCAGTGGTGCAAGATCATTGACCAATACGTCGAATTCGCGGTTAGCGCCAAAGGTTACTACAATATCATCGGGTCGCGCTATGGGGTTTTGTTTGTAGATAATTCGGACCGTATCGCGCGAGTTATCGCCACAAAGGGCATTATCAATCGTCCAAATTAGTATATTCTCGCCGGGCATCAGCTTGGATACGGTGGCACGGGGGTCGCGTTCATTAGAAAATATGAGCATTCCATCTGGCGAAGACCAGCGGCCAAAGCTGCCGTCTGTTGGGTTGAGTGCACTGAGTACGGCATTGAAGTTGTCGTTGCACACAATGCGATCCAGTCCCGCAAAGGGTTCTGTATCAGAGGTTAGCACTCGAATTTCATCAGGCATACCTGCGCAGCCCCCTACGATGCTCCAAGTAAATGTGTAGAGGTTGCCTGGTTGCAAGCCATCAATCACCGTATTAGTCTGATTAGGATTTAGAATGCGCACGCCCAGTATTTGCTGGGATGTTGGCTGCGTCCATTGCCCAATACCACTGGTAGGCAGTAGGGCACTCAGGGTCACGCGGTCGGTTGCGCACACCACCGTATCTTCCCCAGCATAAGGGAACTCAAGCGGCGTGATCTGTAGGGCTACTTCATCGGCGCCATAGTTTATACAAGCACCGTTAGAAAGCGTCCATCGGAAGATATAGGTAGAATCCCCTCGCAAACCCAATACCCTGGATGCTGGATTACTTGGGTCTGTGATGGTTACGCCACTTGGATTGCCGCCAGCCAGTGTCCAAAGGCCCGTACCAAGCGTGGGGGCTCGCCCAGCAAGCCGAATGGTATCCCCTTCACACACAATGCGGTCATCACCAGCAAAAACTTCCTTGTCTGGAATTGTGTTCAGACGCACAATAACGGGTGTAGATAAGGGCGAGCTGCAATTGTTGACAGTAGCCGTCACCGTGAAGAGATAATCACCATTTTCATATCCTTCAAAATCGGTGATATCCAAATTCTGACTTTGGGTTTGCCCGATCACTTCGCCCGATTGGTTGTACCAGGTGTAGGTTGCGCCGCTAATAGGCGAAGCACTCAGGCGGAGTACCGCATTTTCATTGCTGATACAAACAGGGCTGGTGCCCGATGGGGTTGGCGCGGCAGGTTTAGGATTGACCATCACGACTACTGAATCCAGATTAGAGACGCAACCGTTGAGGGTAGCAAATACCCGATAAACGCCAGAATTAGCTATTGTATTAGCTGAAGGAATGGGAGGATTGGCTACGGAAGACGTGAACCCGGAAGGCCCCGTCCAGGCGTAGGTGGCGCCAGGTATGGCATTCACTTCTAATTGAATCGTTTCGCCACTACACACCGGACTATTGCTATTGACAAAAATCTGTGGACGTGGGCCAATATTCAACCCTAATGGCACGGATTCTCTGGAGCTACAGCCATCCACCAAAACCGTTATAGTGTACAAGCCATTATCGGCGGCAGTTGGGCTGGATAGGTTCAAAGAAGGTGAATCGGTGATGACCGTGCCTTTGGGTGTATTCCAGCGATAGACAACCGACGCGCCGCTGTAGGCAGTGGCCACGATAGTTACTGGCTTACCTTCGCAGAATGGGCCAGGCGTACCTGGGCTGATGACTGGAGAAGGCGGTGTTGCTGGCGGCAAAGATACATCTACAATGGTGGTAGCTGGCTGAGAAGAGCAGCCCTCTCCATTGGTAACCACTAATTGGTAATTGCCGTTATTAGCACCGGTAGCATTAGGAATCACCGCAATACTATCCGACGAACTAAAGCCCGGCCCCGTCCACCGGAAGCGGTATGTACCGTCGTTGGGAGGGAACAGGCTTGCTGCCAATCGAATATCTCTGGGGCCCGTCAAACAAGCCTGCCCATCATTACTTACAGCCGTAATGCGCACCCCGCGTTGCACCTCCACATCCACGCTAGCACTGCGGGCACACCCTTCGAGCGTCGTGATGGTCACTTCATACCTCCCTGCTCGGTTTTGCGTGACATTGTTAATCACTGGATTTTGAGTGGCTGCCATGAAGCTGTTTGGCCCCGTCCAGCGATAGGTCGCATTCGTAATGGTTGGCGAAGCAAAAAGCTGCAATTGCCCATCTTCACATACTTGCGCTGGGTTGGCAGAAGCGACGGTCGTCGGCACGGTATTTACAATCACTTGTGTAGCCGCAGAAAGGTTAGAATTGCAGCCATTTTGGGTAATGATGAGCCGCCATGCCCCTTCTTGTGCTTTCGTGATGTTATTGATATTAAAGCTATTGGTTGTTGTTAAAAATTCTTGTAGGGTTGGCGAAATCCAGCGATAGACACTCGCGCCGGTGCTGGTAGTAGATAATGTCATGTTGCCACCCTCACACACGGGGCCGGTGTTAGTAATCTGCGGTGTAACGGGTTTAGGCAATACATTAAGCACGGTAAACGCTGGTGGTGAAGGGCATCCATTGCGCAGCACCACTAAACGATAAACCCCAGCATTAGCGGGCGTTGCAGCATTGATAACTGGTGGAAACTGATTGGTGGATGCATAGTTATTCGGCCCTGTCCATTGATAGGTAATACCCGGCCCCGACACCAGGGTGCCCAATGTCACCATTTCGCCTTCGCAAACTGTAATATCGGTATTGTTAACTACAGCCGTCGGAATGCTGTTCGTTGTCACGCTTACGGGTGCCGAAGGCGAAGAAAGGCATCCATCCGACTCAATAGTTAGGTAGTAAGTATTTGTGCCGGGTGCATGTGGCTGCGCAATGGTAAAACTTGGCACGTTCGTGCTGCCGAGTAGCGTACCTCCCGGCGCTGCCCCCCGATACCAGCGATAGGTAACGTTGCTACCACTCGGCGCTACCGACGAATTGAGCACAATATCGTCATTCACACACACATTGGACGCAGTTTGAATAGCGGGCGTTAAAGGTAGATTTTCAATAGCAACTTGCACGGAACCTACAGATTTACAGTTAGTTAAACCTGTTACTTCTACAATATATGTTCCGGCATTCACAGCGCCTACATTATTGATAGTTGGATTGCGCTGCGTAGAGAAAAAACCGTTTGGCCCCGTCCAGCGATACGTATAGATAATGCCTCCGGTTGCTGCTGGCGGATTGGCAAATAAGAACAAGGTATCGCCACCACAAAGCCCTGTAGTAGCCGTAGGACGGGGTTCTTCCGCCTCAATGCGCACTAAGGCCTGGCAGGAAGCAGTGTTACCCGATTTATCTCTCACGGTAAGCGTTACGGTTGCATTCTGCCCAATTTGTGTACAATCGAAGGTGTTGGGAGTCAGGAACATCGTATCAATGCCGCAATTATCCCTGCTACCGGCATCAATGACCATTGCTGGCACGGTTTCAATTTCCAATCCAGAAGGATTGATGAAGATGGTCGTTGGCTGGCATCGCGCTACCGGAAGTTCTTTATCCTCCACTGTAATACGGAACATGCAGGTGTCGGCATTGCCGCTCTCATCTTCCAGAATATAGAATACATCAGTGACACCTACATTAAAATTAAGGGTGGGTCTGACCTGTGGTGGCAGCATTTGCGCCAGCGGAATCTCCGTAGCGCCGGTAGCGAAGTATTTGGGAGTCAATTGATTATAACGTAGAGAAATCAGGGCAAAACTTTTTCCGTCATTATCACCATTGAACGTCACCGAGTCGGGTTGGCAAGGATTGATGCCGTCGCCGGGCATACCTGGTGGCACCTGTATGTTATTAGGCTGTAGCCGAATTTGCACATTACCATCGGCCGCCCAAGCGTTGAAAGTAGCAGCAGGTATAGTAAAACTTTGCTGCCCAGGGGTGTTACAAGTAGCGACGCCAACCGTTGTGTTGCCTATCGGATTATTATCATCGCCTATAACGGTAAAAAATGCACCATTAGAATCAAAATCGCCCAGTAAATCGAGCGTAAGCAGTACATCGCTGATGGCATTCGCTGCTACGCCGCCAAAGGTGTACGTGCGAGCATCCGCTTGGTAAGTATTTAAATTGGGGTTAAGTGAAAACGTAAGCAGCGCCGCAGGCAGGCTGGTCGGCAGGGTTTGCTGGAATATACTACCGGCGGCACAATTGTCCGTAACGCCAAGTGGTAGCGGCAGCGTAATAGCAGCCGTGCATTGTCCAGTGTCTAAAGCAACCGTAATATCCGTCGGGCAAGTAAGTACCGGTGGTTCTTCGTCTCGCACAGTCACCAGATAGGTGCAATTAGCTTCGCCGCCGGTGCAATCAGTTACATAGTAACGCACACGAGTAGCGCCTGCGCTTAGTATGAGATTTACGGGGCCAATTGGGCTTACCGGAATGCGCGGTCCGTCATTGAGGCTATATGCATAGCTCAAGCCCACAAAATTTTTGGTTTGAAATTGCAAATTACCAGACACCGTACCTGTTGGATTGCAAATCGCATTGATAGCAAAGTTGCCCGCTTGTCCGCCAGGAATATTTGGGTCGAGCCGAATGGTAATCACGCCATCCGTGGCCCAGGCGTTGATTTGGGCAGGGGTAAGGGTAAGCACCGTTGTAGAAGAACCACACTGCACATCTGTAGCATTGGTCTGTCCGATGAGGCTTCCATCTTCGCCGCGTATTCTAAAAAATTCGGTCGGCTCTTCACCATCTACACTGCTTAGTTCAATCGTCAGGGTAGCGTTGCCAAAAGCATTTACCGGCGGAGGTGTACTCAAGCTAAAGTTTAAAACTACCGAATTTACTGGGGTTTCGCCTTCCATACCGGACGCAGCATTGGTGGTAATCGGAGCACTGGCGCTGACATTTTCACCCCCCAACGATGCCGCACATTCTTCTTCAATCACTGGTGGCAATAACACAAAGGACGTTTCGCAGGTGCCCGGTAAAGCCGCAATAATGGTGTCCTGAGGGCAGCCACTAATGCGGGGCGGCAGATCGTCAATGACTTTGAAAGTAGCGGTAGTTGTATCGCGGTTGCCGCATTCGTCTTGCACAATAAAATCAACGGTTAGTAGCCGTACAATACTATCAGGCGCAGGGCAGATAGCTGGCGGAAGCATCACTGCATTGGAAGTGCCCGATTCAAAAGCTGACCAAACCAAGGCCGTGTCGGGCGTGCAGTTGTCCTGAGCCGTAGCACCGCCACGAGTGGCAATCCATTCGTTAAAAGCAACGATCAAATCAAAAGTATTGTCGCAAATCAATTCAAGATCGCGTGCCGGTGTAATGAATTGGGGCGCCTCTTCATCAGCTACCGTAATGATTTGCAATTGCTCCGTAGCATTGCCGCAGGCATCAGAGACGCGCCAAGTGCGACGAATGGTGTAGCTGTTCATGCAAGGCCCAGCCTGAATAACATCAATGGCTTCTATAATAGGATTCGGATCGCAATTATCGGTCACTTGCGTAGGCGCTCCGGTCACAGTAGGCGTGGGGCTTTGGTCGCAACGAATAGCAATAGCCTCCGGCACGGCAAAAGTAGGCGCTTCTGTATCCGTGATCGTGATGAATTGTACCCGCGAAAGGATGTTGTTGCATAAGTCTATAGCCTGCCAAACCCTTTGAATTACGTAGCCTTGGGGGCATATACTATCGCTGATTACATCTTCGAAGGTAAGTCGGATAAGCGCCTCGGGTGTACAATCATCGGTAACATTTGTAGCATTCCCGGTAAGGGATAGATCGCTGGGGTCGTCGCTACAATCAAGCGTAATATCTGGGGGGCTAATGAAGCTGGGGGGGTCGTTGTCGCGCACCGTTATCCGCTGTACGGCCAAAGCGGTATTGCCGCATGAATCCGTGACGGACCAACTTCGGATGATGACATAATCATACTGCGAGCAGGTGCTGTCTTGGGTCTGTCCCGATGCTTCGTTGAATGCTACTACCAAGTTGGGCGTACAATTGTCAACCGCCGTTACGCTTGGAGCGGGCGGTATAGGATCGTTGCATCCGATCACAATGGCAGTATCTGCTGGTAGCCCAATCAATTGGGGCGCTTGATTGTCAATAATGGTATAAGTAGCCTGCCATTGCGAGCTATTCCCGCACTCGTCGGTTAGGGTAAACGTAACGGTAACCGAGCCGCAGCGCACATTGAAACTGGCAGGCGCATCATCGCTAATACCATCCAAATTGCACTCGTCAATGTTCGTAGCCAGCGCTAATCGTTTATTGTTGAGCCAGGTAGCATAGTCGGTATTAGTGCAAAGCGCTGTATCCACTGGTTCAGGTATGCGCACCATGGGCGCTACGGTATCTGGGGCGATGGTAATGATTTGCGTAAGCGTTGTACTCAAATTGTCAACAACATCCTGAGCAACCCAGCGGCGCGTGATCGTACCGCCCACGCAGGGGTCAATCACCGTTGGGTTATACACATCTACCGGGAAGATGGTTTTAGGGAAAGAAGGATCGTTATCGTCGGTAGCACGCAAACCTGGCGCAATTGGAATGTCATTCAAGCAACGCACGGTTGTATCCGCAGGTGCCGGATCAATGAATACGGGTGGATCGGCTAAGGCTGTAGGCTCCACCGCACGCGAAGGCGCATATCGTAGCGCAAGCCAAAAAACAATGGGTGTAGCAAGCGTGTAAAAGAACAGGTTTTTCATAATTTTCTCACTTTTTACAACATGGAATCCGGGTTGAATAAATAGCATTGTTCCATGCAGCGTATGCTATCTGGTAATGTTCAACTTGGGAAATTGTATTTGAATGTTGTATAGCACAATACGAAAGGTGCAAGCCGTATTGTTGGGCTGACGGATGGAATTCATGGGACAAATCGGTTTTGGTTTATACTTTTTGCAAGTGACGACGGAGGCTTTACCGTCAGAAAAATAGCTCACTTGCTTATTTTTGCTGCAAATTATTAAAATATCGGCAATTGCGCTTGAAAATCGGTCGCTAAAATTAGCGAATAACTGCAAATGTCTTTTTTTCATTCCGCTTCATCGGAAGCCTTGTCGGATGTTGGCTGCTCGCGCTCGCGCAGTTTCTTATCATCCACGTTGTCATCTAAAAACGCATTGAGGCGTTCTACATCAAAATTACTGATAATTTCGCCAAATTCATTGATTTGAATAGTAAAACCTTCCAGATGCTCGTGCACTGTCGGGTGTTCTGCTTTGGGCTTTTTCTTAGACATTGTTGACTCTATTTTAAAGTGTCATCCATCCCCACAGTTGTCGCGGCTTTGGCTTATTCCATTTTATCAAAGGACGCTATCGCCGTTTCTAATCTTTGCAGGCATACCGTTTGCCCCAATAGGGCCATCATTTCGAATACAGCCGGTCCTTGCATCGTGCCCGCTAAGGCAATCCGTAAAAGCGGCAATACCTCGCCTGGCTTGAAGTTCTGCGCTTGCATGAGGCTATTTACTACTTCTTGAACGACCGGGCCCTGCCATTGGCTGCCTGCTACATCGCTTAGGCGGGCGTGCAACTGCTCGAAGCCTGCCCGTAGCTCCGGCTTCCAGCGTTTCTGCACGTTTTTAACATCATACTCGCGTACCGGCTCGAAGAAATAATAACCTTTCTCCCAAAAATCTGGTAGCAATGTGACCCGATCGCGCATGAGCGCGCAGAAACCCTCCAACCAAGCATCTGCGGGCTGATGTCCTTGCGCTTCTATCATAGGACGCACCATGCGCGCCAAAGTCACGACATCCGTAGCCTGAATGTATTGTTGGTTAAACCATTTGGCTTTGTCTAAGTCGAATCGAGCACCTGCTTTACCTATTTTTTCGATGGAAAATGCTGCCGTCAGTTCGTCCAAACTAAAAATTTCCTGCTCTGTGCCAGGGTTCCAGCCCAAAAATGCCAAGAAATTGAGCAAGGCTTCTGGCAGAACCCCAAATTCCCGAAAACCCGTGAAGCTATCCTCGGGGTTTTCATCTTCCCAAGCAATTGGAAACACCGGAATGCCCAGGCGCACGCCGTCGCGCTTACTCAATTTCCCCTTGCCATCAGGCTTCAGGATGAGAGGTAGATGTGCAAATTGTGGCATCTCTGATTCCCAACCAAAAGCGCGATACAGCAACACATGATGCGCTGTACTGGGCAGCCACTCTTCACCTCTAATCACATGCGTGATTTGCATCAAATGATCATCCACAATGTTCGCCAGATGGTAGGTCGGCAAGCCGTCGGCTTTCAGCATCACCTTATCGTCGAGTTCGTCACTCTGGAAGCGCACGTCGCCGCGCACAAGGTCTTGAATCACAATGGTTTGCCCAGGAGTTACCTTCAGTCGTATGGTATGCGGGTGCCCTTCGGCGAGCAGGCGCACGGTTTCAGCCTCTGGCAATGCTAAGCTATTGCGTAAGCGCAGGCGCGTAGCAGCATCGTATTTGAAGGTTTTGTCTTGCTCGCGCTGTTGTTCTAATGCTTCCGGCGTGTCAAAGGCATAATAGGCTTGCCCTTTATCCAACAATTCCTGTGCATAGCGCGCGTAGATCGCCTTTCGCTCCGACTGGCGGTAAGGCCCAAATTCTCCTCCAAGGCCCGGCCCCTCATCTGGCATCAGACCGCACCAGCGCAGCGCTTCCATAATGTATGCCTCGGCTCCCGGCACATAGCGTACCTGGTCGGTATCCTCTATCCGTAAGATGAACGTACCTTGATATTTTTTGGCTAACAAATAGTTATATAACGCGGTGCGTACTCCCCCAATGTGCAAGGCACCAGTAGGGCTTGGCGCAAAACGAACTCGAATCGGACCCATCATAAGGATGTAATTATTTTATCGGTTTTTTTAAGTTTAGCAACGGCGGGGCTGACAGTTGCCCTTTCTATCACAATCGTTTGATGATTAAAATATAATCCTCTATTCTACAAAACAACCAATAGGCTAATAATGAGCGTTTTATGCATTCTGTTTTTGCTTTTCACTTGGCGGCTCCTCCGACGCATTTGTATTCCCTTTTTTAACTTTTCAAGCAGCGAAAAAAAACTTCCAGACGTTGTTATTTTATAATAATAGAACACCCGCCAGCCCTATTGGCAACCCATAATACCCATCTGCGCCGCTCTTTAGTGGGGCAAAGATGGCAAGAAAAAAACTTCGGTGTACGCAAAATTACAAATTTCACAGAGCTTGCCTTGCTGGTGATGCAAAAATCGCTGGAAAGAAAAAGTAGTAACTTTCTTTTGACTGATGGATAATTGGCGCTCGATTCAGAACGCCCTGTCCCTGTTTAATGAATTAGCAATAAAAAACACACAAGTCACTCCTCATCAACAAACTAATAGATTTCAAATAGCATGGCCAACGCAAATACCTCGCCCTGTCTTTC